>SCUC01000325.1 GCA_004322375.1 Bacteroidota bacterium | reverse complement strand
GGTAACGGGGGATAAAGAGTTTAAGGTTGTGGAGAAGGAAATAAAGATAAGTTGGATTTAATAGTGTCTAATTAATAATGAAACTCGAAACTAAAGCCGCACATATAAATGAATTTGCACAATTGCGAAAACTCTCAACTGAAAAATTAATAATTTGGGTTATAGGCCGTAGCCACGAACTAGGACTTAGATTGACCCCTGAAGAAATTGTTATAGAATGCTGGCTCATTAACCCTGAAAAGCATTCTCTCAGAGGGTATAACCAATTTCCAGACTCTTCTACAGTCCAAAAAAGAATCGGCGAGATGAAAGGGAAAAAGGGATTATTATCAGGTTCAGAAATGTCGGGTTATTTTTTAACTGAAATTTCAAAAAGAATTTATGCTGATTTAGTTGAGTTAATAAACTTAGATTCAGTTCATGCTAAGAAGGGAGTTAGTATTGCAGACCGAACAATGAGTTCAATGGAGGAAGCACCTTACAAAAGGTTAAAAAAAACGCCCGCATACGAAAAATATAAAAACGGGCGCGTTGAACAAATTGTTGAAACTGATTATCTGTATTTTTATGGGATTAATTGGCATACAAAAAAAAGCATCGTCCATAATCGCATAAAAAATGTAGATGCTGTCGTATATAATTTTTCAATAACAGACGATATTCTGAAAGAGGTTCATCAATTATTAAATAAAAAGTTTGCAAAAGTAAAACAACAATTACTAGGTGATGAATAAAATATGAAAAATAAAAATCGTGAAATTGTACCAGTTAATTTTGGAAAACTCCTTGAAGATCAATTGACAAAATGGCGTGGTGGAGGTAGACATGCCAGTGGTATTGCAGAATATATAACCAATAGTGACGATTCTTATAGGAGGCAACAAAAATTTAAAAACGAGCTGATACAAGTTGAGATATATTCAAAATATGGTCGGCGAATAGATAAATTAGTCATTAGCGATAGGGCCGAGGGTATGAGTTTTGATGATTTAGAAAATAAGTTCTTTTTATATTTTGAGAGCAAAAGCGGGAGAGAGCAAGGGGAACAGGTTACAGGTAAATTTGGTACTGGAGGGAAAGCCTATGCTATTATGAATTTCAAAAGTTGTTGGATAACATCAATAAGGGATGGATATAAAAGTAGGGCTTGGTTTAAATGGGATTCTGAAGCGAAAGAAATAATAAAAGGATATAACAAGGGTGGTTATAAAGAAAAGCGCACGAAAGAATCAAATGGTACAGTGGTTGAATTAGAAACTAGCATAAAAAATAACTATGAATTATTAGACCTCGTTGCATATTTAGAGAAACTTCCACGGATAAGGCACGTTCTGAAAGATCAACAGGTTATGGTGAGAATTAAAAAGAAAAAAGATGGTGGTGAATTCCCTATGAGGTATACGCCACCATTAAATCCTATCAAGGAATGGACCTTTCCAGTTCCTAAAGAACTAAGAAATAGTGAAGTTGAAAACCCAATATTGTACTTGCGATATTTTCAAAAACTATCAGATGATGATTCATTTATTGATGTTAATGATGGAATTTCAAGTGTAGCGGACTTAAAAGTAAAAAATTACGACGGACGTCCATTCTCTAAATATTTTAATGGCTCCTTAACTCTTTCTAAGCTGAAAGACTCTTCTGCAGTAAAAGAGAATCGTAAGGGTTTAGAAGAAGGAGATGATCTTACTGATTCTATAGAAAAGTTCATTAAAGAATGCGTTACCAAAGTTGTGAATGAAGTTGAAGAAGAACAAAGACGCAAGGAACGGGAGAGACGACTTTCCGCGTCAAATGAAAAAATGAGGGAGTTAAGTAAGTTTCTTAAAAAATGTGACTTGAAATTTCGGCTCGAGTTGAAAGAGCTCAAAAAAAGAGTCATACCGTTTTCAGAACAAACAAGCGGTGATGAAGAAGATGATGCAATAGACATTTATCGAAAACCAATAGAAGGTGATCCAGAAGAATTGCTGATTCGAGGAAAATGGATTAAAATTCCTGTATCAGGTAAGCCTGAGTCGGGTGGTGGGGAGCTAAAGGCAACCGTACCTCGGTTTATTCCAGATCCTTTGGGCACGGAGTTCGCTGTTATCATTGGAGCAAGAAAAGTAATTTCGAGAGAAGTTAAGAAAGTAAAGCAAGGATTGCAGGTATTACTTTCTGACGATATGAATTACGCTGAAAGTGAACGACCAGTGTACAGTGAATACGATGATCCTGTAAGTGATAGGGAAATGGTAACGAAGGGGATTATATGGATAAATGCCAACCATCCATTAATAGTTAAAGTGAGAGAAAAAAGTGATAATGATCCTGTTTTCCTTGAAATGGTAGCGAATTATACTTTAATGGTAGTATCACAACACCAAGCCCAAAAGCAGTATGATGCAGAGCCAGATGACGAAAAATCAGATCCGATATTATTATTTAGACAAAAATTCTTTGCTTTACAACGTGAACTAAGAGAAGACTATGAAATTTCATATTTTGAGAAGGAAACATAGAATAGAAATAGAAGAAATAGGCCTGTTCATGTAACGTTTTTTAATCAATCAAATGCTCTGTTAACAGAGGAAAGGGGTAACCTCACCCCTACGCATTCAGACACGATTTCTTATTGTGCAGAAACTCTTACAAACTTACTGTGCGGGCATAACCCTGACACCTGAAACCTGAAACTCTTCCCCCTTCTACAAACTCCAAACGAAAAACCAAAAACTCACTTGTCTTTCAACATCTCAACAACTCTCTGCGCAACCCTTTCCGACGTCATCACACAATCCCCCACAGAAATTCCGCCGCGGTAATTGCTGCAAATACACGCGCCGCGAAAGTTTGCCTCGAAGCGTTCGATAGCATTTAATATTTTTCCATAGCCGACATTATACTGAGGAATGGCTTTGTTCCAATGGATGACTTTTGTAAAAACGGGCGCGCCTGTTATGCCAAGGAGAGAGGCAAGCTCATCATACACGATTTTTATTTTTTGTTCTTCGCTCCCGGCTGTTAGCTCCGGTTGTCTGGCTCCGCCGAGGAAGGTGGTGAGAGCGACATGTCCATCGGGCGCGCGATTGGGGAAAAGAGTGGATGACCAAAGGGAGCCGAGGA
>SCUC01000324.1 GCA_004322375.1 Bacteroidota bacterium | reverse complement strand
CTGCAAGGTTCCAAGGCTGAAAATAATGAACACACCAATAACCATTGCCAGCACAGACCAAAGAAACGAGCGGTTTTTATCGAGTATGTAACCTACTGCAAACGCAGCGACCGGGAAGCTCAAGAGATACCCGCCGGTTGGACCAAGCAATTTCGCCGCGCCAAATCCAAATTGGCTGAATACCGGAAGACCGATCGTCCCTAAAGCAATATACAACAGTTGACTGAAGGTTCCGTTTCGCCTGCCAAGCGCTGCGCCTGCAAGCAGGACAAAAAAGGTTTGCATCGTATAAGGCACGGGATGATGTGGAATTTCAATTTGCGCTCCGATTGCTGTTAACGCGGCAAATGCAGTTACCCACAATGCCTGCGTGAGAACTGATTTCTCAACGACAGGGAAGAGACTAACGGCAACTGTTTTGGTTTGATTCATAGATTTCCTTTTAATGTTCGGTGAAAAAACTTGATTGTTGTTGATAGTACAATATTTAACGTTCTGTAACCGTCTTCTTCAAGTGAAACGGCGTTATACAAATGCCCTACATGCTCAAGCAGCATAAGCTCCGTCGCAGGGGAAGCAGAAGCGTGAGCAAGAGATTCGGCTTCTTTCGACGGCACGGTTACATCTTCTTTCCCGTGAAGGATAAGCCACGGAACTGTAATTTGCGAAGCCGCCTTCAAAATATTCAGCCTGTCGCCATTGGTTTCAAGATCGTGAAGCAACCCAATCCCCAATCTCAGCGGGCTGATAGAAGAATCGCGGGCAAGCGGTAACCATCCTTGCTTTCTCCATGCTTGCTTTTGATGTTCTCTCCATCTATCGAACGTTGCAATGGCGGAGAGAGTTGCCAGCGCCTTGATGCGTCTATCGGAAGCAGCATGAACAATTGCAATGCCACCGCCGCGTGAGTGACCGAGCAGAGCGATTTTCGTTTCATCGCCAATTTTTCGGAGGCTTTCATTCTCAACGCAAGCGGCAAGAACGGAATTCAAATCATCTAACTCTAGTGAAAACGTGTTTTGGGTAAACCGCTCAAAATCCGTTATTCGTATTCCGTCGCCAACAACGCCGTTATGCGAGAAATTGAAGATAATTGAAACAAATCCCGCTTGCGCGAGCTGTTCTGAAAGATAAGAAAAAAATCCCCAATTCTTAAACGCCATGAAGCTATGGCAGATAATCACGAGCGGCTTCTTCCGACCATCATCGGTAAATCTGATATCCATACGAATAATGTCGTTTTGAGAATTTCGTATCTCAAGCTGCTCAAGCCGTATCCGGTCATCATTCATGCAGAGTTAAAATACGAATCAGAGATGGGAATGGCAAAACTTAGTTTACAGTTTACTGTTTTCTGTCTCCTGTTT
>SCUC01000323.1 GCA_004322375.1 Bacteroidota bacterium | reverse complement strand
CACAATGATTTTGAGGAGGTTGTATTTTCGGAATACCCGGTTATAGGAGAGATAAAGAAAGAATTCATGAAATGCGGAGCTGTATTTGCTCAAATGTCCGGCAGCGGTTCTTCGGTATATGGTTTTTTTACTTCCCAGGATGCAGCGCAACATGCTTGTAATATTTATCATGGACAATATCGAACGTTTCTTACCCCTCCTCATTTTCAGCCGGAATGATACGTTGAATGCTTGTTTCCGTTAAGAGTTTTATCTATATTTTTCACGTTGCCTTGCTTCTGTGTTGCGCTCTCTGCGGTTCACAGTAAGCATTGTTTGTATCGAAACGAAACACAATCGTATATCTTGATGACATCACGAGTAAAAAAAATCTTCGACCTTGCTTTTCATAACGTATTGAACAGCTATTCTTTTCCGGCGAAACTACTTCTCTTGTTTATTATTATTGTCTCGAGTTGTTTTGCTCAAGTCCCGCAAGATTCACTTTCCGTTCAGGATACAACAACAGTTCAAGATTCGGGCTATGTTCCGATACCAACAATACCGTTTGCAGGGTCAGTGGACAGAATAATTCATGAACAATATGTACTTCCTGATTCAATCATTGCATTTACCGATTATAAATATCTGGGTGATTTGCTATCAACATTTCCCGGCGTTTACATGAGAGATTTGGGAAGTCCGGGTCAATTGCATGGGCTGACAATCAATGGGGTGGATGCTCGTTCTGTTGCAATAATGAGTGATGGGATTTTATTGAATGACCCTTTAACAGGAATTTTTGATTTAAATCTTTATCCGACTGAGCAAATCGAACGAATCGAGATGATTCCCGGAACAAGAGCATTTTTATACGGTCTTAACAGCACGGGAGGCGCGGTAAATCTCGTTACAAAAAATTACCAAGCTGTAGCTCCCATCAGCAGGATTCGGTATGACCAATCGGCATATGATTACTCATACTTCGATGGCTTGGTGTCTCAGGATGTCCGGCGGGATTTAAATGTTACCTTAGGATTGCAACACCCGGGGTTCGGAGGTCGGTTTAGGAACAACACGTATGACGCCTGGAATATTCGCTCCAAAATTCGTTACAACGTTTCAGAAAATCTTAACCTCTTTGCATCGTGGATGTATAACCAAACACGGCTTTCGTTAAATGGCGGAGTTGATACTGCTACTGCGCCGGCAATTCGCTTTGAAGAATACAGTGTTACCCTGCGTAACGATGATGCCTATGAAAAAATTACCCGCCATGATCTGCAGCTTGGCATGGCAGCGAAGTTGTTTCCGGATTCTCAAGATGTGACAACCTTTACACTGTTTCACACAACCCATCTGAGAGAATACCGGGATGAAGAACAGTTGTTCTCAACCAACATGATTTTTATTCAGCAAGACCATTGGTCGCAATGGTATGGCGCGAGGCTCATGCAACATGTTTCTTTATTGAAAAACGAGCTGGATTTTACAGGAGAGGTGCAATCGCGGGGCGTTATTGCCAGCCCGACTATAGGCCAGCAAATTGATGACATGTTCAGCTTCACTGCGAAAGATGAATTAGCGCTCTTTCCTGAACTTAGCCTCGCCGGATATATCCGTTTAGATAAATATAATAAAGAGCCGTTCCGAAATTCCTATGGAGCGGATGTTACAATTGCTCCGGTTCCCTGGGGAAGAGTTTTTGCAGGATACAGCAACAGTGATCGTTGGTTAACCTTCCTTGAACGATACTGGAATGATACTATTGTTATGCAATACAGGCAAGGGTTTGGAATGGAGCATCATCAGCTTATAGAAACGGGAATAAGCATTCAAATGGAAAATATAGAGTTATGGTTAACGTATTTCAACAGAATGATTACAGACCCGATAATTTATACCCAGCCTAATTTCTATAACCCCTTTCCTGTCGTTCAAGTTGAAGATGGAAAAGATTATACTATTCAGGGTATCAATGGAAAACTGACCGGTAGAATAGGCGTGTTGTACACTGAAGGCAATTTTCAATATCTTAAATTGGGCGATGCCGGTGTTAGCGAATCTCTTTTCCCGGCATGGTCAGCTTCCGGCGGTATTTATTTTTGGGATACGCTTTTTAATGCGCATCTCGATCTTAAAGTAGGTTTCCGGGGGAGGATTATTAGCTCGCATGATGGCGTAGAGTATAATCCTCAGGCGCAAATGTATGTGCCTGCATATTTCTGGAATGTGAATTCGGTCGGAGTAGGCGATTTTGTTCTTCAAGCGCGG
>SCUC01000322.1 GCA_004322375.1 Bacteroidota bacterium | reverse complement strand
AAGCCTTGCAAGCATCTGATTAATTTTTTGAGTGAGAGTTTCACCACGAAGTCCATAAAGATGTCCTTGATGAAGAAGGTTCTCTCTTGCTGTCAATTTTTTATCGAGGCTGGGAGATTGAAACACAACGCCGATGATTTTACGAACATCATCTGCTTGAGAGGCGACGTCAAATCCAAGGATGGAAACAGTTCCATCTTGAGGCTGAATGAGGGTGGAAAGAATTTTGAAGAGAGTGCTTTTTCCACTGCCATTTGGACCAAGCAGACAGAAAATTTCCCCTCGAGTAATTTGAAGTGATACTTGTTGTAAAGCAACTCTGGATTTTTTATGTTTTCTGGTCGGTGGATACTCGTGGGATAGCTGTTCGATATTAACAATAACGTTCATTTATACTTTATCAATGCTCATGACAATCATCAATACCGGCAGGTAAATAAGAGAAGCAAAAAAAAGCTTCCTTGCATAATAATTTACTTGCGGAGAAGCATCTATCTGAGCTTGATGTGAAAATTTCATTAACGCGATGCCAAAGGCAAGAAATCCAAAGCCAAGAATCAATGCTCCGATAGTCGAAAACGAACCGGTCATACCAACAACCGCAGGTGCAAGACTTGCCGGGATCAAAACAATCAAATATAACAATATTTGGAGACTTGTTTTATGTCCGTTTGCATCACTAACCGAAAGAATTTTGAATCCTGCCCGGGCATAATCTTTTTTATACATCCATGCAAGGGAGAAGAAATGGGGCATTTGCCAGAAAAACAAAATAGCAAATAATACCCATGCTTCAACACTTAACTCATTTCTGACCGCAGTCCAACCCATCATAGGCGGCAATGCGCCGGGAATCCCTCCAATAAGCGTCGAGAGAGGAGATATTCTTTTTAAGGGTGTATAGAGAAAGAGGTAGGAGCTCCAGGTAAGAAACGCTAGAACGCCGGTGAAAAGATTAACAAGGATGGTAAGCTGAAGTATCCCGAACACAGAGATAACCGAACCGAAAATAATAACTTCAAGAGGAAGCAATCTGCCGGAAGGAAGGGGACGTCGTTCGGTGCGTTTCATCAAAGCATCATAGGAACGTTCAATGTATTGGTTTAATGCGCCCGCGCCTCCACCAACTAACGTAGTTCCTATGGCGAGATTAATAAACAACCACCAATCAAATGTATCGTTCGTGGCAAGGTAAAAGCCGCAGAGCGTAGTTAGAACGGAGAGAAACGTCAGTTCAGGCTTCATTAATTCAATGTAGTCAAGCAGGCGGGGGCGTGTTTGAGCTACGTGATGTTCTATTGCTTTAACGTGGGCGCTCAAGCGGTCACTTCCTTTGCAGAAAGGCGCACTGCGACAGGCTTTGGCGCTAGACCGAATAATTTAACTGTATGAAGTGAAGTAATCACCGAGATTATCAGTAATGAAGCGCCGGTAGCAACATGAGCTGTTGTAATATCAACCGCTTTCTGGGTAAGCACGGTAAATGCTCCGAGAGTCAGTTGAATTACAATCAAGATGAAAAGAGCCAGTGAAAGAATAGAAAGGCGTTTGCTTTGAGGCGCAAACTTCCTAAGTCTATTAGCAGTCCAGATGACTAACCCAGCCGTTATGAATGCCCACATACGATGAAGCATGTGAATGACAATTTGATACGAAGTAACAAGATCGTCTGCGAAGATTCTTAGCCCAATTGCTTCGAGATGTCGGTTGTACCCGGCGATAGCTTCAGGCGATAGGGCAGGGAACCACTGGCCGTAGGCAAAAGGAAAATCAGGTACTGCAAGTCCTGCGTGTGAGTGACGCATTAACGCGCCGAGAATGAGCTGGATATAAATTGCAGCAGTAGAAAAAAATGTAAGTTTTGTCAACGATAGCTGATTTGTTGATTCCATCATACGCGGTTGTTCATCTCTCCACCATTTTGATGTGAACAAGGCTATTGAAGAAACAAGAGCAAAAAAAGTTTGCGCAAGAGTAGCATGGGATACGGAAATTGCTGTTGGAAGCAAGAACAGG
>SCUC01000321.1 GCA_004322375.1 Bacteroidota bacterium | reverse complement strand
GCGAAAAATTTCCCGACGATGATTTCCCCTATCTTGATCGGTTTTGTATTGAGCGTTTCATACGTTCCCGATTTTCGTTCTTCCGCGATTAACCGCATCGTAATTGCCGGACCGAAGAAGAGCAGCAACCATGGAGTCGCTTCAAACAATAGCCGCAGAGAAGCAACGTTCTCAAGGAACAAATTGCTTACGAAATATGAACCGTTTAATAATAAAAATATTATGATGTAAATGTATGCGACCGGGGAGTCGAAGTACGAACGGAGTTCTTTTGAAAATATGATACTTATGTGCTTCATTGCTTTTCTTTCCCTACCGTTAATTGGTGGAAGATATCTTCAATACGAACTGTTTGTTGCTGCAAGCTTAGTAATGTCCAGTTTTTATCCGTGCAGAGCTGGGTAACGTGTTTCCTGACATCCATATTCTTTTGTGCATCTAAAAAGAACTTGTATCCTTTTTCGCCATCGCCATGCGCAGGGGCATGAGTAACGGAAACAACGTATTGCAGCCGTTCAAACTCACCCATCACTGCATCAGCAGAGTAACCATCAGGTCTTGCTACTTCAACCACAATAACATCTTTCCCAACGAACTTTCTTTGCAGTTCGGAAATTGGCGCATCGGCAAGGACTTTTCCTTTACCGATAATAATAACGCGATTACAGACTGCCTGCACTTCCGCTAATGCGTGCGAGGAAAGAATTACCGTTTTATCTTTACCCAGGTTTGTTAAAAATTTTCTAAATTCCATTACCTGATTCGGGTCTAATCCGTTCGTTGGCTCATCGAAAATAATAATCTTCGGGTCTTGAATCAACGACTGCGCTAACCCAACGCGCTGGCGATACCCTTTGGAAAGCTGTCCAATCTTTTTCTCTTTGACGTCATGCAGCTGGAATGTATCCAGCACAAACCTGACCCTTCTTCTGAGATCGCTTCGCGGAACGTCTTGCAGTTCTGCAATAAATTCTAAGTAATCTATCACATCCATATCGGGATATAACGGATTTTCTTCGGGCAGGTATCCGATCATCCTTCGAGTTTCATACGGGTGTTTCCGAATATCCTTGCCGCCCACTTCAACCGTGCCGCTCGTAGGCATCAGAAAGCCGGTAATGATACGAACTGAGGTAGTTTTCCCGGCGCCATTGGGACCAAGAAGTCCTACGATTTCACCGGGACGAACCTCAAAAGAGAGGTTCTCTACGGCTTTAAAATCGCCATAGTATTTCGTGAGGTGTTTAACAACAACCGACATTACATACTCATAATTATTAAGGAAGTAACTAACCAGCCGTTAAGGTAACATATTTTTTGGTAACAGTCAACTCTTTTTTACATAAATTTCTTTGGAAGGCAAGAGAACGAACTTTTTACGCCAAAAGGACTTAGGACAATATCAGGCATCTCGAAACGTTATTTTCTAAAATAATGAATAATAAATAGAAGGAAAAACGGGGAAAAAACCTCAAAGTTTCCCAACCTCGCTCCACACGGCGTCCTCGCCGTGTGGAAATTCGCTCGAATTTTTGGTTCTACGAGGACGGACCGTGAGCCGTAGGCAGAGTCAAGGGACAAGATTTTTTGTACAGCTAGTCATGGAATGACCGCCCTGTTCTCGCGAAGGATGTGTTTTCGGTTATGATACTTGAGGGCACAAATGACAGGACTTTCTACGAGTCGTTGACCCGTCCTGTCCTCTGTTTGACACTTTCCCATTATTTCTCTATCTTTACTTTTGAATAAGGATAACAATAATGAACCTTAAAATCGTGCTTGAAATAGATGAAGATGGTTGGCTTGTTGCTACGTGTCCCTCTCTCCCCGGATGTCTCTACCAGGGAAAAACCGAACGTGAAGCAATTAAAAATATGAAGGAAGGAATTCAATTGCATCTTCAGTCGCTTGCGGAAAAAATATGAAAAGATATGAAGTTACTTTGAAAATATCTTTCACGTTGACAATCTTAGA
>SCUC01000320.1 GCA_004322375.1 Bacteroidota bacterium | reverse complement strand
CACGTCGCTCGGCACACAAACAAGCTCGGCCTCTATAGGCAACTTTACTGGTGCCGTCTACTTTGGCATCGATGGTGATGGCGCTGGAAACGAATTTACGGGCGTACTAGATGAAATATATATAGCTAAATTCGCACGTCATACGACCAATTTCACGGCTCCCACTGCAGCGGAGAATCCAAACCGGAATCTTATTAACATTTATGGCACACGGGGAATAGGCGCAAAGGCTATTGAGGTAGTTATTGGAACGTCTTCAGTTTCGGCTACAGGACGTAATTTTGAGCTGGCATCGGGATTAACCAGTCTGGCTGACTCCTGGGACACTCGTTGTAATCCGAATCTGAAAGAAGTCATTAGCGAGGATCCCGCACTTGCTGACCAGGCCTACGAGAAGTTAAAACTGGCTGAAATCAAAAGGTGGAAATTCAAGGAAAGCAATCACGAAATAACAGGGATTATGATCGATGATCCAAACATTCCTGAGGACATTATTTGGCGATTAGAGGATGGGCAGCCAGGAGGGTTTAGTGGCACAGGCTTTTTGAATTTTCTCTATGCTGCGCTCAAAAGTCTCATCGATAAAACCGAACAGCAAAAGACTGAGATCGAGACCCTAAAAGCGATCATAAGCCAGAAATAACATTACCAGTTTAAAGCTATTGCTGGATCACTTACCACACAGTTTGGAAGCGATACAGACAAAATAATATTATGTTAGCAATCCGAATGCCACAATGATCATCAGCGTCCATGTTGGCGAATTGGCACATAGTTCGCTTGGGTGCATTTTTCAACCTGCGTTTGATAGGGTCGAACGGTAAATTTTTCCACATTATCCCGCATTTTCACAAAAGTTATGTCAGACGCCTACACCGTAAGTGCATGTCAAGTATTAAAGACAGGGATACGAAGCCTGAAATGATCGTCAGAAAAATAGTGCATTCTTTGGGTTATCGTTACCGTCTGCACCGCAAGGACCTTCCCGGAAAGCCAGACCTTGTTTTTCCCAGATTTAAGAAAGTTATTTTTGTTCACGGCTGTTTCTGGCACAAGCACATGTGCAGATATGGTCGAGTTACTCCGAAAACAAACGCCGAATTCTGGAGTACAAAAAGAGAGTCCAACAAGCTGCGTGATATCAGGAATAGAAAATTGCTGAAAGAAATGGGGTTGGGTAGTCTCATTATTTGGGAGTGTTGGACTAGGAATTCAAAAAAGTCAATTGAAGATAAACTGAAAATGTACCTGCAGTCGTAGTTTCGCATATCAGGCCAAGATGAGCAAAGACCCGAATACGATGATTCTAACAAGCGGCTCGACACCAACCGGGCGATAAACCCGCCCGGCGGTTCAGCCGCGGGTTATACTGGAAATATATACAAATCTCAAAAATCTTCTAATCCATACTTGCGTAATTGATAAAATAACACTGTTTCCTGTAATAAACATCCCTGCAGGTAGAATCTCCTCCTCTTAATTATCAAATCTGAAAAACTACAAATCTGCTTCAATTAAAAACAATATATTTGTGAAATAGGGATGATTAAATATTACAAGGGATTAACCGATAATTAATGAATCACAGCATTCTTTGATCTTCTGTTTTGTAGAAGATGAAAGAATGCTGTGACTGGAAAGGCAATAAGGTTAGCCGAAGAAATAAGCATTAAACCTTCGCTCTTAGCGGAACGTTTTTTGTGGAGCTAAGAGGGAAGGGAATGAATTGGGCGAAATAGGGATTTTATTAATTCACAGGGGAAAATATGCAAACGAAAGAGACCCATAGCTGGAAAGAGAAAATCGATCCTGCCTTTGATGAACTCATAAAGGTATATTTAGACTTTATCGATAGGTCTCACATTAACGTAAATAGCGGCTACTTGTGCCTTGATGATGACTCATTAAATTTTCTGAAAAAAGAAGGACATCCTTCCTTCCATAAGAAAATTAAGTTTGATTATGAATACAACAAAAAGCTAACAAAGGATATTATTAAATTAGGGGCGAGTAATGATATTGAGTACATATTAAAGTTTTTTACTGCAAAGAAATTTGAGCAAGAGAAATTGTATTTATTCAAGATGATAAACGCCTTGCCAAATAATGAAAGCAAGGAATATTATAGAACGTTTTTTAGTTTCTATGAGACAGAAGAAAAACTGAAATCCTATCTTGATAGAAGGCCTGGAATAGACCTTAACAGGCTGTCCGAGAATGTAGCCGGCAAATGAAATAGAAAACAAAGTAAATTGCGTGTAATTTAGATGCGATCTATAAAAAAGTCGGGAAAAGGTTA
>SCUC01000319.1 GCA_004322375.1 Bacteroidota bacterium | reverse complement strand
TCATACCCGATTGCGGGCGGAAGCAGCCCGTATTTGTTATATTCAAAATCAACCTCGCTTGAATTGTACCCATACGAAAAATTATTCCCCGGGTCGCAACCGACATAATCATCAATGACGCTGCCGACATTAATGTCAACCCACTTAGCAATGTACATCGAATCTATCCGCGCCGTAGGCGGGGTGCGGTACGTGCCTTTATAAATTATCTTATGCTGTTGGAAAATGACGTTGTCGGGCATTCCCGGTTGCGCATACGCCCAGCAGGTAATTTGCTGCTCGATTCCTATTGCCGGTGCAGCGGAGAACCGTGAAGCATAAGTAAGATCGTTGCACACAAGCCAGGCAACCTGGTCGGCTTCCAGCAATCCCGGTTCATCGCTTGTCGGGGAGCCGCTCGTATCCGGCTGATAGCCTGGGATGCCGTTTCGTTCATAATATGGCGCACCTTTCTGCCAGGGCCACCGGAGCCAATCGCTGGCGTACTGCGCTCTCAATCTACTAACATCGTTTTCAGTAACATCATAAATAGAAACCTCGAATGTTTCCGCAGCGTCCAATCGTAAATCTGCTGTTTTCCAGTCTCTCCTGATCCGGAAGACCTTGACCGATGAAGTATATCTGTTTTCAGGAAGATGTGATTCTGTTATCCGCCCCGCAAGTGTGCCGACAGTTTGCGCTTGACCGCCCGTTCGCAACTCAGGAGTCATTCCATCGCGAACATATCCACCCCACACCAATCCCCCTTCGAACACCAACGTTGATGTCCCGCGGGGAAATACTACTCCCGCAGATTGGCGATAGTTATTTCTCTCCAGCACGCCGTTATCGTTAGCCCACATTACAATATTATTGATGTTCATGAGCGCTGCCGTTGGAGTATCGAGGAGAACGGAAAATTCACCGCGGTCGGTTTCAAACGACTGCGAAAATAGCGACGCAGGCACGGCAACGACATTCATAAAACACACAAATGCCGCCGTGATAACGATGGAATACAGCGTGGATTGGCTACGAAGAGCAGGTTGTTTCACTAAAACGCGCAAGCTTGCAGAGTATTTATCTTATCTAGTGGATTCATTCAAGGAACTATAATGTAAGAAAAAGAACGCGAGTGAACAACAATAACGGCATTTTTTTTTCTTAACCTGTATCATGTCAAAAAAAAAGCGGCGGCAAGAATATTGCCGTCGCTTTATAATGAGGAGGTATGTCGAAATATTAATTTCCGGCTGTAGGTTTCCCAGTATTTATTTCATTAAAATCATTGTGCGCGCCGCGATGAAAGCCTGTTCCTCGCCTTGAAGAGTTGTTGCAATCATGCGGGCATAATAAATTCCGCTTGGCATGGTCATTCCTGCCTGGTTTTTTCCGTCCCAGTTCACGGAATGAATGCCTGCGTATGTTTCAGCATTCATCAAGAGCGTTACTTCGCGACCAAGAACGTCATATACTCCGATATATATCATCGCAGGCTTTTCATTTGAAAATTCTATCCGGGTTTCAGGATTAAACGGGTTAGGATAATTCTGCGATAGTGTAAACCCTTCCGGAACCTGCCGACCATCATCCTTTGCATCCGTAGGAGCAGGCAAAGCGCCATATGTGATAATCAACAGCGATGTTGTGCTAATGTTAGTCACCGTCGCGCTTGAAACTAAATCCATTCGTTCGTATAAATTTAAACCGCCGTACAAATCCAGTATTTTCATGCTGTCGCAGATGCTGCGCACAAATTCAGAATTCCATGTGACATGCACGGGGTATTCTCCCGTTCCAAGCTGGAACGAGAAATGGAATGTATCAACTTGTGTGTACGTAACGAAGGGATGAAGATTTAACCGGAGACCTTCGCCAAGCAACCCCGGACGGTTCGGATTATCTATAAAGCGTGATTCAAACTGCCCGATAAATGGCGGTGGCATCTCGAATTCTCCTATTTGCGGGTCTATGCCATGGGTCGCATTCGGATGGAAACCGAAATAGACTGTATCCTGACCGAATCCTGTCTCGCTTACTGCAAGTTTAATCACCCAGTTAGCGACTCCCACAACAGTGGTTGTGAAGTGATTTGTAGCCGACCAGGGTCCTACTCCGGCTGCGTTTCTTGCTCGAACTCTCCAGTAATAATCTGTTCGTCCGTTCAAATTATATACCTGCCAGCTTTGCGTTTGGATGGAAGTGTCGTTGTAAATAATCACGCCAAATTCAGGATCGCGAGCGACCTGAAGCTGGTATCGTTCCGCTCTATCGGGAATGCTCCACTGCACTAAGGGCTCTACGGAAACACCGGTCGCTCCATCCGGCGGATGAAGAAGACTCACAGAATCCGGTGGGAACAACGTGCTAAACTTTCGTACGACGGAATAATCGCTCGTCCCTGCCGCATTTTTCGCGTTCACTCTCCAGTAGTACGTTTTGCTGTAAAGAAGAGGTCCGAGCTGCTGGCACAATGCTGTAAGAGTCGAATCGTTGAACACAAGAGTAGTGAAATTCGAGTCCACCGCTACCTGCAATCTATACGTTTCCGTGCGCTTTGACGAATCCCAACAGACAGTTGGATTCTTTATTACATTCAGAGCGTTGTTTGGCGGTGAGTTCAACACCGGAGGTTTAGGACGGGTTAACCGTACTGTTGTGAAATACCCTACGGCATACGCGCCATAATCAATTTCATTTCCTGCGCGAACACGCCAGTAATATTTTGTCAACGGATTATCCGCGAGAATAGCAAGCGTTGTTCCCGTCGTCGTTTCTTCATACAAGAGCTCTGAAAAATTAGAATCGAGTGACACCTGTATCTGGAACGTTTGCGTGCAGTTATCCCCGTGCCACCGAAGCGTCGGTTCATCTATGATGCCGGTGTCTCCAACTGCAGGAGAATCAATAACCGGAAGATTAGGAATATTTCTCCTCACGTCAAACGAAAACGTTGCAGAGTAATTTCCCGGACCCGCAGTATTTGAGCCCCTTACTCTCCAATAAAACTTTGTGCAATACATCAATAAATCAAGCGGCATTACCGTATCGCTGACATTAGAAAATGATCGAGCTCGCGAAGTATTGAAGCTCGGCGCCGTATCTACATCAACGGTATATGACGTCGGCTTGTTCGGCGGTTTGTTCCATTGCAAAAGTGTAAATGTATCGGGAATGATAACCGTGTTGCCGGGAAGCAGAAGCATCGGCGGTCTCGGCGGAAATGTGCCTGTCGTGAACATCAACGTATCGGAATACCCTCCCGGTACATTCTGTCCGTTTATCCCCTGGACTCTCCAGTAATAACTTTCCTGTCCCTCCAGAGGTTGCGGCTGAAACGTTAGCCCCGGTATAGTCTGGCTTTCAATGATGTTAGTAAAATCAGCATCCCACGCAATCTGTACGGTGAAGCTGCGTGTGCAGCTATCCCCGTCCCATGATAGCAGAGGACGGTCATTGGGAACTACTGCGCTATCGGGAGGACCGAGCAACAGCGGCGCCGTGGGAATTTCATCAACCACCGTGAACATCCTGGAAGATGAATAGGGAGATGTTTCATACGGTGTTGAGGCTTGAACTCTCCAATAATAATCTAAACATTTATCCAGCGGGACTGTGGTTGTTGTAGTATCAGTTTCATCGAACTCGATTTCTAAATCCGTAAATGTGCTGTTCTTTGAAATCTGGATATGATAATTTGTCGCGCCGAAAATCTTTCTCCATCGCAGATTCGCTGTCTGTGGTACGCCCGTTGCAGCGTTTGCAGGAAACGAAAGTGTCGGCGGAGTATTAAAAGCCGTGATAAACGAAAAAGGGGCGGAAGGGCATCCTTTTGCATAGATGCTGTATGCCGCGACTCTCCAGAAGAGCTTATATCCATCAGTCAAGCCGCTGACAATTTTTGAGGTCGCGCTTGTCGTATCGCTGTAGATAGTAGAGGAAGAGGTAAATAAAGAATCTGTCGCAACGTCCACACGATACAGCACTGCATTAGGAACCGATGCCCATGATAACGTCAGCGATGTGGGCTGATTCGTAGTTCCATTTGCGGGGGAGACTAATGTCGGGGAACTTGGAGGCGTTTGTGTGCCTTTAGGATTCCAGCAAAAAATAGAAAAATTTGTAAGATCAGAAGTTGAAATAGAAAATGACGTTTGTGAAAACATGTTGACTTGAACCGTGCCAACTTCAGGGTCCGTGTATCGTAACTTTGCGCTGTCAAGATGCTGAGATAAATTCGAGGGCCAGGAAATTCTAATTGGATAGCCGGAACTACTTTGAGTTATACTTGGTTGAAATCCGAGCTTAAACGTGTCTTTTGTTACAGAAGAAACAAAGGGGCGAATATTTTGAGGCATCCCTTGATCTAAGCAGGCTCCTAACCCGCTTCGATGTTCTATAAACCTCGCGTCAAACACACCGGCAGGCGGTGGCGGGGGAAGCCCGTACTCTTTAATGCTGTCACACGGGGCGAACTTGAGATAAATCGTCGAATCTATGCAAAAGGTTGAGCCGGGATGCCAGCCGAGCCAGATCGTACCCGATTTATTATTCGCATCTGTAATTGTGATAGGGATTTTTATCTGTATCTG
Source organism: Bacteroidota bacterium (assembly GCA_004322375.1). GTDB lineage: Bacteria > Bacteroidota > Ignavibacteria > UBA10030 > SZUA-254 > FW602-bin19. The sequence goes on along the minus strand of SCUC01000319.1, from coordinate 9,171 downwards.
CGCCTGAAGCGAAATGGAGAACGCCGCGAGCAGCGTAATCCACACAATGATAATATGTCGAAAATGTCTTGTCATCATAAAAGCCCCAATATAAGAATGCGGAGGTCCCCCGTCAGGAGAACATCCGCATTCGGTGAACAACCTAAATAATTGGAAACAGTATCAAGTGTAATGGTTGAAAGAGTGCTTACTTCATTAAAACAATTTTTTGAACGGAAACAAATTCATCTGCTGCGCCGTCTGCGTTCTCATACTTCGCGTTCATCCGCACATAATATGTTCCGCTTGCCGCCGGCGTGCCGTTCTCCGTTAAGCCGTTCCATGTCGTTGAGAAAAATCCCGGAGATACGTTTTCTGAAACCAGTGATGAAATTTTTCTTCCCAGCATGTCATACACGGCGATGCTCACATCGGAGGCTTTGAGTATGGCAAAGTTAATGGTTGTCGTCGGGTTGAACGGGTTGGGGTAATTCTGGTTTAACGCGAACGTTTGGGGAACTGCATCGCTGATTTGAAATACACCTTCATATTTAATATTTGAGCCTATAATACGGAAGTTCGGTATATCCGGCGCTGAGAGTGGTATGTCATGCGAACTATTTGTTAACATATCCACGGTAATAGGACCATCATCGGGGTGGGTATATTTCAATGAGAGCGTGCCAAAACTATCCGGCGCAACTACAATCCAAGAAAGATGGAACGGATTCTGGCTTCCGTCGCTTGCACTGCCTTGAAACGAAACTCTAAATGTGTCAGCAAAAGTAGTACCACGCAATGATTCATGGAAATTGTGCGGAATTCCCTGATCCAATTTTGTTGAATCAGGGCACCCGCCTGTGCCTGACCGTGAATCAATAAAGCGGGTGTCAAAGACTCCACTAGGAGGAAGGGGCGGCAAACCGTATTCTTTTACTGACATCCCGCCAAATGTAAATTCCATCGTACCGTCAGTGCAGTATGTTGCGGCTCTTCCAAAACCGCAGAGCAATGTGTCGCTGCCTGTTAGATTATCCTGAATAAACAGGACAACGCCTGCATAGGGTGTTACCTGTGTTTGCGCTTGCGCACTTGTTAATAAAAAAACCATTGCAACAACAACCGTTGCCGCAACAAAGAGAAATTTATTTAATCGCATTAGGGTTTCTCCCGTGCTAATATATTATCAAACATAAGTGAATTAAACTTTTTTACTACAAATAGCTCCCCCGTCCCGCTCTCGCGGGACGGAGGAAAGAACCGAAATTACTTCGTGAACAACATTTTCTTCGTTTCGGTGATGTTGGAAACCGCATCGGTTTCCGCATCGGTCGTCTGTGCGGTTAACCTGTAGAAGTACACACCCGATGTCAAATTCGATGCATCGAATGGAACTTCCCAGATACCGTCAGAGTAATCTTCCGCATCGAGCAATGTGGCAATCTCTTGACCTAACATATTGTAGATCTTGAGCGTTACGACTGCTGAATTGGAGAGCTCAAAACGAATATTCGTTGTTGGGTTGAAGGGGTTCGGATAGTTCTGCTGTAATGCGAACGCTTCCGGTGTTGCAAAGAGAAGCGGATCGTACGGGGCTTTCACGCGTGGCGCTGCACCCGGATTTGGCGCAAGCACTGTGCTGGCAGTTACTGCTTTTACGCCATTGAGCGCGCACTTTGCAGTTTTACCGCCGGCTAACCAGGAAACTGTATCCAACGGGCCCGACATATCGGCGTTGATTTCAGCAATTGCTGCATTGATTGACGCAAAGGTTGCCGCGGAAACGAATTCCCAGTTGGTCGCCAATGCGCCTGCCGTATCGGCAAGCTGCTGTACGGTTAAACCGTTCCATGCTGCTTCCGCTCCAACGTAAATGAGGTCGGGGAACCCTGCCGGGGTCTTGCCGAAATCGCTCATAGACATCGCAACTTCGAGCGCAAGGAGGTTGCCAACGAGGAGGTTGTTGTGCTTTGTCGGGTCAAGAGATTTCTTGAGACCAACAATTCTCTTTTCACCGCCAGTTTCGAAATCTAATCCGTGCGGAGCTGCAGTATGCAGATAGGGAGACAGCTTACCCTTCTTGTAAAGAGTGGTATTAATGTCTGCGCCCTTTGTCGGCTTGATGTATCCTTTCACTTTCTTTGCCGATAACGCCTGTCCGGCTTTACCGACAATGATGCCCGGATCAAGAGCGGAATCCTTCGCTTGCTTGAAGAGTTCTGTATAGACAGATTGGATATTCGGGAAGTTCGGAGTCTTGAAGTTTCTCTTTACTTCCTTCTGTGCTGCCCATACCTGTAATGAATCAAGTGTGAACGAGCGATACTTCGTTGAGCTGTCGGAAGTCTGGAAGAGACCGAAATTCCAGTTGACGTTGCTGCCGCTGCTTGGGGTAAACGCATAATCTGCGCCGCCTGCAGTCGTTACAACGAATCCGGAAGGCGCCGTTACCGTTAAGGTCTTGGCTCCATTGTCCACACCGGAGAATGAGAACCCTGAACCATCGGTAACATCGTCGGTTTGACCGGTCAATGAAACGGTTACGCCCGTCATCGGAGCGTCATTGCCGTTCATCGCGCCGTCGCCATTGTAATCGCGATAGGCTACGCCACTAACGTCAACTAAATCAAAGTTAGCAAATACAAATCCGCTATCTAAGTTGGGATACGCCCCATACGAGAGAGCGGTAAAGGAATAGCTTGCCGCTACTGGTTTTGTTTTTTTCCAGCCTGATTGTACATCTTCTGTTACTGTATAGCTGCCGGGGCCTAGCCCTGTAAAGGTAGCTTTTCCAGTGGCATCTGTTGTTCCATCAGGTTGACCTGTAACATGGATTGTCCAACCTGCAAGACCCGGTTCACCGGCGTCAACCGTGCCGTCGCCATCAAGGTCGTTATGCTTCCAGACATTGATTGACTTCAACCCGAAATAGAGGTTGTATAGCGATGAGGTCGAGCCGCTTGTAACGATATTTACGGTGTCGGGAATTTCAACGTTGTTCGTTCCCATCCAACCGCCAGGGATGCTGTCCAATACAAACACATATTCGCCTGCATCGAGGTTGTTGAATGATTGTAACGGATTGCCCGTACCCATAAGGAAGGTGCCGAAAGGAGCGCCATCTTTATAGACGAACAAATCTGTGAATGCGCCATTCTTTAATTCTGTTTCATCGCCTGCGCCATCACGCACTCCATCGCCATCGAGGTCTTCGCTGGCGAAGAAGTTCACAGTGCCGAGATACCATTCACCGAAATTTAATCCGGTGACATTTGGCGTACCGACAGAAACTGCCGCGGGATGCGCGCCGTTTGATGCCGGGAATGTTTGACGGGCATTATCTTCGTTCACTGCCACGACAAAATATGTCGGATACGGTGCTGCGTTAATCGTGTAATCACCGTTGGCATCCGTCGTTGTCGTTGCCATCAACGCGCCATTGACAGAATCGGCATGAAGCTCAACAGTCCAGCCTTCAATGCCCGGTTCGCCCGCGCCGTCGTCTATACCGTTATCATCTACGTCTTCAAATACGTTGCCGCTGACGGAACCGTCGAACAACCCTAAGTTCTGGGTTTGCGTTCCGCCTAAGCCGTCATGGCTAACATCGGCAATGCCTGTTGCGCTGAATGGTTCAGCATAGCCAAAAGCAGTCTCGCCGGATTGAACATTATATGTTCCGGGTAAACCACCGTTTCCTGATAAATTGTATGTATAATCGCCATTCACGTCTGTCATAACTGTTTCAACGGGAACGCCGAAATACGAAACATATACGGGAGATGAAGCGACCGGTGAGTCGCCGCCATCATAGGCGCCATCGCCGTTCACATCCATATACACTTTACCGGTAATTGTGCCGCCGGCAAACGATGAGCCGGTGTTCGCAACACGGAAATTATCAATTGCCCATCCCGGAAAATCTGCCGGAGCGAAAGGACCGTTAGGTGGTACCGGGTTCACGGCGTCCGCGAATGCCACATAGCGGAATTTAATAACCGGAGCGTGGATCACGTTCGGGTAATCAGCCATCTTTAACTTGATTTGCGAAAATACCCAGCCACTTGGACCACCAGGAAAACGTCCTAAAGCATCAGTGGCAAGATCGGCATTGCTGCCCCATGTCGCGCGACCTGTTGAATTATAATTGGGCCACAAATGGTATCTGTCAATTGCCGTGCCCCAATCGAAGTTCGCTGAATCGAGCATTGCATTAGCATAAACTGACTGATTGTACCAGTTAATACCGTTGGCATCGTTTAATACGCCGACATCGTTCCAGTTCGTTCCATCTGTCGTATATTGCACCCAGCTTCTATCCCACAGAGGCTCTAAGCCCATGGTATGAGAGAATGAAATATAGAGAGAGTCGCCCGTCATGCCGTCTAAGGCAATCCAGGGAGATTCTAACAGGTTTGCGCCCGGATAGGTTGCGCTGTATCCCTGTGTGTTCGCATACGCGCCTTCGGTGTAGGTTGATGCTAAACCTGCTCCGGGGCTTTCCGTTACCATGGACGCGCCATCTAACGGTCCACCGAGCTTCGTGAAGCTGCTGCTTCGTTTCCAGTCAATTGCTCGGCTCCAGCCGCTATCGCTTGTGTTCCAGTCCCATAACCACTCTGATGTGATATTGACAGGGGCTGCAACAGCTTGCGCTCTTGCAAGAATGTCATTCGAAGCATCGCCATCGCCGGCTAGAGTTGTTGTCGCAGTGATCGTCCACGATCCTGCTTCAGGAATCCAGCTCGGGAATGTCAACGTTGTCGTCGTCTGCGCAGCAAGACTGGCGACATTAACTAACTCGCTGTACGGAGTCGTGCTGTTGATTGTTAAGAGAACATCAAACGAGCCAGCGGCAACGTTTGAATTGTTCTTCACAAGCACTTTCGGCGTTACCGCTAATAATGCAGGAACGCTGGAAAGCGGAGGATTGATTTGAGCAGGCATAACATCCACCGCCATCGGTGTACCGGTACTGAATTCATAAACGCCTGCATCGGGGATTGCATTGCGTGTTACACCATCAAAATCGGTCGTTAAGCTAAGTCCTGTTTTGCCCATATCTTCGGCAACAGAGGGACCTGTTGTGATGTGGAGGTCTCCATCGAAATTGATGTTGCCCCATGTCCCGAACGCGTTGCCGCCTGTTGCAATTGCTGCGGCTTTGCCATTCTGTCCTGAGATATAATATCCTGAGGTAGATTGAACGGCATTATTATTGAATGTACCGCTTGCCGTATAGGTTGCTCGTGATGCAGCTGCGGAACCGGTCATTTCGTTGGAAAGCGCGTTGTTGTAGGCATTCGTCGTTCCGTTTACGCAGGTGCTTGTTCCACCGGTGTTGTTACCGGTTAAACGCACTGAATTATGCCACACATATCCTGCCGGACCGCGGATACCTGCGATACCGCCGGATGTTCCATTGGGGGTAATATTATAAACTTTATTGTTATAAACTTTCGCTGTTAAGCCTAAACCCCAATTATAAGAGTAAATTCTGGTGCCATAGGAAATAACGCCTTCAAGAGTTTGAACTTCGACGTTGCGAAGAGTATTTCTCTCAAAGTCGCCGCCGTCAACTAACAACCAGTGCATAGCTGTTGATTGACCGAAGCCATATAAAAAGCTAACATTGTCAACTACGGGATCGTAGAATACCGCATCAATGTCATATTCTGTCGGAAGGTTATTCCAATAATAGGACAGATAATACGTACCATCAATCACGTTATCGGTGAAGCTGACTAAATAGTTATATTCGGCAAGGATACCGATGGCAAGAGGATCGCCAAACGCATCGCCGAAGTTACACTGATTAATGGTAACGCCGCCGGCGCTGAAATTAAAACCATCGGTCAAGAACTTCATACCATAGGTAGCGCCGGTGATTGTGCAGCCGTCAAATGTTAATCCAAAGTTTTCAGCAGGATCAGCTTGAGCTGCCCACACAAATACGGCAGGCCTGCCGTCAGTTTGAGAGAACCAATTAGCATTGTTGACCTGGCCCCTGATATCTAAATCCCAGAATCCAAGGTCTTCGCTTGCGCCCGTAATGTAAATTGTCGCTGCAAATGCATCGGCAGTCGGGAACGCACCCAATATGGTTGAGTATTGAAGAGTAAGGCTCGAACCTGCATTATTGCCATTGATGGTAACGTTCTGTGCGCCATTGAATGCAAGACCTTTACCATCGCTATTCGAGGAAACAAAATTAATCGTGGTTGCGATTCCTGCGGCAGGTTGTACCGTTACCGTATAGGTATCGTTTCCATCGTAATTCCCGAACACAACCGGATACTCAGTGTATGTGGTTGCGGTGAGTTCAAACGTTACATTAGCCGATTGACCGACATAATTAAGTACTGCAACTGCGTTTCCAAGTGTTGCAAAGTCGCCCGGAATCTGGTACGTCCCTGCTAATGGATCCGAAGATGTTACTTCAATTCGCGGAGTCGGGCTGAATTGACTCTTCGCTTCGCGGCTGTTTAAATTGATGCTTTTCGCCGCGCTTGATTTTACTGGTCCAACGATATCCGATTCGAGCTTGGATACGCGCTGGAGTGGATTGAGATTCGTTCGTACCATCTTCATCTGCCAGTCTGACGACGAGGTCACTTGCTGACCTACGACATCAACCTTCGTCGAGACTCCGTTTTCCTTACCTGCGTAAGTCAACGAAGCGACAAACAAAGTCAATACGACGATTGTTACAAATAGTTTTAGGTATTTCATGATACCTGCTCCTTATTTGTTAGTGAATTGTTAGTGGATTAGTTAATTTGATTTTAATAATTTCGAATTCGCACAAAAAAAATAATCATCACCCGCGCAACGATCCTGAAGTCGAGAACATAATTCGCCTCTGAAGAAAGCGTATCAATATCCGATACCCGGAATTCCTTGCGTGTTAATAAAACTTGAACTCAAGAGACTTTCAAAATTAAAGAGTTTATGTTTTGCTTGATGATGAATATTTAACCTAATGAAGCACTCAACATTATATGCTTGCATGCGTGCCTGTTCAAACACACTTAAAGGTGAGCAAGGTTTTTGCACAGGAATATAACACATAATGTTTTATCACCCTAATTTTAATAAATCTTTTTCAAAGTGTCAAGCCTTTTTGAAGAAATATTTTAACATTTTAATTTCAGCCGAATTTTGCGTGAATTAAAGCATTCCATAAGATTTTCTCTCCCTGTAAAGTTACTTTTCAGCAAGACGCAGCGCATTGCACAGGTAAAAATTACTCTTTTTTTTTATTCACAATTATTTTAGCACTGCACACTCCCTTTTCCCCTAAGTATGTGTACTATTAAAATAGTGATAATACTACTAACAAAACGCTCCCGACTGCCTACGGCTCGTAGAGCGTCCCCGCAGTCGGAGATGACCACATACCTATTTGAGATCATCATATCATAAACACAAAACCCATCTCATTTTCTCAAGACGGGCTTTTCTCTCTTTTGCGGGGAACCGACGGGACTTCCCGTTCCGTTACTACGGAACGGGACGACCTCCTGCGTTAATTAACTTTTCTATATACTTCCTGCTTTTCCTTCCCTTTATCTCTCGTTCTCGTTTCATCGCATCTGATTTCGTTCCGCACCGCTCTGCGTACACAACCTACCAGGGACGTTTCCCTTTCGTGGATTTTGTCCATCCATCATTGTGATGAGCTAACCTGAGAATAATATCATGCGTATGACCAACATAATAGGAGCCATCCTGTTCGCTCTGCAATATATATATACAGTAATCCATAAACACAAAACCCATCTCAATTTCTCAAGACGGGTTTTACTCTCTTTTGCGGGGAACCGACGGGACTTCCCGTTCCGTTACTACGGAACGGGACGACCTCCTGCGTTAATTAACTTTCAATATACTTCCTGCTTTTCCTTCCCTTTATCTCTCGTTCTCTTTTGCGGGGCCGACGGGACTCGAACCCGCGACCTCCTGCGTGACAGGCAGGCGCTCTAACCAAACTGAGCTACGACCCCTTATATACTTATATATTATAGAGCAACTATATCGTTTGTGTTTGCAAAAGCTTGATAATATACAAAATTTTAAGCATACTACAAATTCCAACATGGGCCTGCCTGCCGCATGCATGGAAGGCTTTTCTATAAATCTAATCTAGTATCCTGTAATACCTCTCTCAGTTGAAATGAGCAAAACCTTTATAAGGTTACATTCTCACCTACCTAAACAACCAATCGAAAAAATCTTCCGTCTTTTTTCCTTTTTTCTGCCATTGAAAAAATTTTTCTCTTGTTACAATGCCGATTGGTCCTGCATAAATTCCCCCATCTTTAAATCCATCAAACACCCGAACTGCAAGAACATTCTCTTGATTCGGGCGCAAACAGTTCATGGGAATCATATAAGCGCGTAATTTCTGATAAGCATCAGAACCCGGTATATCACGCTCTCTCGATACCATCGTGCCTGTTTTACCGATTTTTTCCCCGTTAAGATACGTTTCATCAAAATCATCTATTTTACCTACCAATAAAATCAATCTCTCATCCGAAAACCGGGAAGGGACCCTGAATTTTACTCTATACCATGCAAATCCGTCATAATCTCGAAATCCTGCTGCTTCCCAAAACGATGGAACTATAATTCTCTCCCATTTGCTATCATCGTATTCAGGTTCTTTCCGTTCTATGTCATCTCCCGTTTTAAATTTCCATTCTGCTTGAAGCTGAATGTCAATCCGAACTGCATCAACATCCTCATACACTCCAAGCCGACCCCGTAAAATTCCGCCGCTCAGTTCCTGGTCATATACTCGTATAGCAATTAAGTTATCTCCATTAGAATTTAGATAAGCGGCTGAAAATGGATACACCCGGTCTTCATTATATGCCGTTATATACTCAGGCGGGAATAACCCTCGCGAACCGATCAAGTGCCCGTTCAAATATACCTCGTCAACATCATCAATATTACCCAGCAGGAGCGCTAGCGATTTTGTATTCCATTCTGAAGTTGAACGAAAATGTTTTCTATACCACGCGTAGCCATCGTACCCGGGGAACCCTTCATCTTCCCAGGCAGAAGGTGCGTATATAGTTTCCCATTTGCTGTCGTCGTAGCGCGATTCTGCACGTTTCATATCATCGCCGATTTCAAATTTCCACTCGCCGCGCAAACCGAAGAGGAGCTTCCAATTCTCAC
>SCUC01000318.1 GCA_004322375.1 Bacteroidota bacterium | reverse complement strand
TAGAGTAATTGTTCGGGGGGGACCTGAGTAGTGATTATGTATTGTGTGATTAAAATCTTGACTATGAATTCCTGCCGAATTATATTCTATATATATTAACATTTTAAATTTCCTCATCAATGAAGAATAACGGCGCATATAAGCAGCGACTGGATGAATTGCTTGATCTTTGCAAGAAGAATCTTCGGACTGTTAATGAAGATTTGATTCGAAAGGCTTTCGACTTCAGCATTCGCGCTCACGATAAAGACGTGCGTGCATCGGGTGAGCCATTTTTTAATCATCCGTATGCAGTTGCGCGCGTTGTTGCCGAGGAATTTCCTCTTGATGATATCTCTATTGCCAGCGCTCTATTGCACGATGTCGTTGAGGATACTGAGTATGAAATAAAAGACATTAAAGCTGAATTCGGGCCAGTGATTGCGAACATCGTTGATGGCACGACAAAAATATCGGATGTTACGCGCGACCACGAAGTAACTCAAGCGGAAAGCTACCGGAAAATGTTGCTTTCCATGGTAACGGATATACGCGTCATGTTGATAAAATTTGCCGACCGTCTGCATAATATGCGTACGTTAGAGTATTTGAAGGATGAAAAGAAACAAAGGATTGCAAAAGAAACATTAGATATTTACGCTCCGTTCGCCCACCGGTTCGGACTAGCAAAAGTTAAGTGGGAATTGGAGGATTCGGCATTTCGGTATTTACACCCGATGGAATACGATGAAATCACCAGAAAGATAAAATCTTCGCGCAAAGATCGCGAAGCATACATCAAGGAATTTATTAAACCTGTTCAATCGGAATTAACGACTAAAGGCTATACATTCGAGATTGGAGGGAGACCTAAGCATCCCTATAGTATCTATAACAAAATGATTGCGCGTAACAAGCCGTTTGAAGAAATCTACGATTTGTTTGCAGTCCGTATTATTCTCGATTCGGGAGATGCCAACGATTGTTATGTCGCTTACGGGCTTGTTTCCTCTGCGTATACTCCAGTTCCGGAACGATTCAAGAATTATATTTCAGTTCCTAAAAAGAACGGCTATCAATCGCTTCATACCACAGTCATTGGAAAAGGCGGTAAGATGGTAGAAGTGCAAATTAGAACGCGCGCGATGCATGAAATCGCTGAACGGGGAGTTGCGGCTCACTGGAAATACAAAGAAAATATGACCAAGCTCGATGAGGAGCTCGAGCATTGGGTGGCGTGGGTGCGTGATGTGTTTGAGCATGGAGACCAGATGAGCATGGAGCAATTGATGGAAAGCTTCAAGCTCACGCTTTATCAGGATGAAATTTATGTTTTTACTCCGAAAGGTGATTTAAAAACGCTTCCTGTTAACGCTACGCCGATTGATTTCGCCTTTGCGGTTCATTCGGATGTAGGTTTTCATTGCATCGGGGCGAAAGTCAACGGAAGAATTGTTCCTTTAGATTACCATTTGCAGAGCGGTGACCAGGTTGAAGTTCTTACTTCAAAAAAGCAAACCCCGAATATGGGCTGGGAGCAAATCGCTGTAACGCATAAGGCAAAATCTCATGTCAGGAGATGGTTCAAAGAAGAAGAACGGAAAGCGCTTGAGGACGGCAGGGAACAATTAGAAAAACGGTTCAAGAAAAACAAGCTGCACATCAACGAAGATGAGCTAAGCAGGCAGCTTTCACTCTTTGGCGTCTCAACGTTGAGAGATTTATATACGAAGATTCATCAAAACGAGCTTAATCCGGATTCAGTAATTTCCACCATCCAGCTTCAGCAGAAACATTTGTTGCCGGATGAAACGAAAGAGGAAGAAGCGCCGTCAGGGTTTATTGATAGGTTTATTCAGACGGCAAGAAAAGTTACCGGAGGTATTTCCCTTAAAGATTCAAATGATTCTTTCCTTCATAGCTACGCAAAATGTTGTAACCCAATTCCCGGCGACGAAATCATAGGCTTTATTACTACAGGAGAAGGTATTAAAGTACATAGAAAGAACTGCAAAAATATCATTGAATTGGCTGCAACAGAGAAGCACCGCATTATTGAGGTCGGGTGGCCCAAATCTGATGCAAATGAATTTTCTGCTGCTATCAAAATCACAGGCGAAGACCGCACCGGAATGCTAAATGATATTACTCATTCTATTACGAGTTACCAAAATACAAACATACGCGGAGTCAATATTACCACCGAGGATAAATTATTTTCCGGGTACATTCTTGTCTATATCAAAAACATTGAACATTTAAGCAGGATAATTGAGCGATTGCGAAAAATAAAGGGAGTCGCATCGGCAGAACGACATTCAGATTTATCACGTTGATATGAAAAACCGGGCACACATTTCACCGACATATACGAAAACAGATATTATCAATCGCGTTATGGAGACGACGAATAAACGAGCAGTTATTGCCGCCCCATGGGTTGACCATGTTCTCGACGCTATGCGCGATATCATGATGCGAGCGCAACCAGAATGTAGAATTGAAATACGCGACTTCGGAATTTTTGAGGTTAAGCTAACAAAACCGAAGCTGAAGGCGAGAAATCCTAAATCAGGAGAAGTTGTCGTTGTCCCCCGGCGCCGGAAGACTCATTTTAAGCCCGGCAAAGTGTTAAAGAAATTTCTCTCACAACCATTAGAAAGCCCATTGTAGCTTTGAAACGACATTTAGGAATTGATTATGGAGAGAAACGCATCGGAATCGCGTTAAGCGACCCGTTAAACATTATTGCAAGCCCTCACCAATATATCGTAAATAATACGGAGACAAAGAAGAATCTTCAACAACTATTCAATGAATATGAAATTGAAACTATCGTTGTTGGAATGCCATATAATCTCAAAGGAGAAAAGGGACAAAAAGCGGAAGAAGTGGAACGATTTATTGCTGAGATACTTACAGAATTTAAGGTTGAGATAATTCGATGGGATGAACGGTTCACTTCGAAACAGGCGCATCAAACAATGATTGATATGAACGTTAAAAAGAAACAACGACAATCGAAAGAAAAAATTGATTCGATGGCTGCTGCGATTATGCTGCAGAGTTA
>SCUC01000317.1 GCA_004322375.1 Bacteroidota bacterium | reverse complement strand
TAATATTCCCCGCGAACGGGTTGGGGGTTCTTGTAAATATTTCTTTCGCGCCGGGAGTTGAAGATTGAGCCTGTTGCGGCGCAGGAGGCGTAGCAGTTTCAAGCGTGGTGATGCGGGCTTCGAACGCGCTGAGATAGGGATTGGAAGCATCGAGGCTGCGGGCTTCGGCGAGCTTGACTTTGGCTTCCGTTATTTGCTGTGCCTTGATGTGCGCGTCGACTTCGCGCAAGCATTGGCGCAGACGCTCGCCTGCCTGCTCTTTTGTTAATTGCATTACTTCTGGCATACGACTACCTTGAAACGATACACGTAAAGATGGAACAATACATAGAATAGTGGATTTGTCAAACCGGCTTGCTGCTTAGGCGTGAATTGACAAGGTCATGTAAAATACGGAAAATATTGGAAAAAACAAGAACAGGGGATGCAGGATACCGCGCCTGCGGCAGGCAGGATGCAAAACGGGAGGGTAAGGGATATGGGAGAGTAACGCTATTTTGGCGTATTTTTTGGCTATTCTCAATAGTCTGAAAGGTAGGTAATAAAATTCTACAGGCTAAAGGGGTTTGTCAATCCTGTTCATCTCCGCTCATGGTTATTGAGTCATTATATATCACCTCTTCGGGGTTGTTTTCAAAGAAACAGCATTGTATAGAAGAATACTGGGGATGTCTCAAAAGTACATAGTAGAGTCCCTACGGGTCGTTGCCCGTTTCGGGAACGAAGAAGTAGAATTCGATAACATTTCGGCTAAAAATTTGTCCGATTACGAATCGGACTCTACGTTCTTCAACTTTTGAGATAGCCCCTTTGTAAATAATCCTGAACGGATGCTATGATTGCAGCATTGTGAATGATGATTGGAAGCAATCCCCGAAGGGGTGAATGTGTCATCCTTCCTCTTGCATCCAACATCCTGCCTCGAGTTCGTTATCTTTGCCTATCTCACGCCCTTTCCTTATTTTGTCAGACCAAAATTACCTGCCGGCGCTGTTCCTCATGCCGGCAGAATCCGAACAATTAACTTAGGCTATATATTATGCAAAGGAAAAAAGTCATCATTATGGGAGCGGCGGGGAGAGATTTCCACAATTTTAATACCGTATTTCGCGATAACGAGAGATACAATGTGGTTGCTTTTACCGCGACGCAAATCCCTAATATTGAAGGTAGAAAATATCCAGCCCAGCTTGCCGGAACGCTTTACCCGAACGGCATCCCCATTTACCCTGAATCTGATTTAACAAAATTGATTGAAGAACATGAAATTGACGAAGTCGTCTTCGCCTACTCCGATGTGTCATTCAACTATATTATGACGAAAGCCTCGGAAGTGATGGCGGCGGGAGCAGACTTTAAAGTGCTTGGCGCCGGACCAACAATGTTAAAGAGCAAGGTTCCGCTCATTGCCGTCGTTGCTGTCCGTACCGGCTCGGGCAAAAGCCAAACCTCACGAAAAGTATGCAAGATTCTCCGCGAAAAAGGAAAGCGCGTCGTCGCGATCCGTCACCCTATGCCCTACGGCGATTTAATGAAGCAGGTCGTTGAACGATTTGCGACGCTCGATGATTTAGTGAAATATGAATGCACCGTTGAAGAGATGGAAG
>SCUC01000037.1 GCA_004322375.1 Bacteroidota bacterium | reverse complement strand
CTTCATCGCTTTAGGATTGCTCACATCTGTCCTAACCCGGTACTCTAACGTCTCGTTCCTGGTAAGCTTTGTCGCCTGGATTGTGCTTGTGTTGATAATTCCCCGCGGCGGAGTTATCGCGGCTGGGAATCTTGTTCACGTGCCGGGCGTGGGAGAAATCGAGGGCATGCGGGATGGTTTCGCGAAAGATAGATGGGAGCGGTTTAAGAAAGATTCTGAACAGCGCTTTCAACGCCGTCAAGCGGCGCTTGCAGGTAAGACAAAAGAAGAACGAGAGAAATACGAAGACGACAATATGTGGACGATGATGGTGGAAGAAGATTCCTTGCGGAAAGCCGTTGAGCGCGACATCAACGCCTATTCAATAAAACTGAATGAAGAGTTTCGTAACAGGAAAGCGCAACAAGAGCAGCTTGGTTTCATTCTATCACGCTTCTCTCCTGCCTCAGCATACCAACTTGCCATCATGAATCTCGCCCGCACGGATATTGGATTGAAGCCGCGTTATGAAGATGCTTTAAACTCTTACCGCGCACAGTTCACAAGCTATACCGAGAAAAAGCAAAAAGAATCGGGCGGCATGGGGGGCATCAGAATCACCGTTGACAGCGAAAAAGGATTTTCCTTTGCCGCTCCCCGACAGCAAGGCACATTGAACTTAACCGATTTGCCGCAATTTGAACATCCTGCTCAACAAGCCGTTTTCCCGCTGCTTGATATTGGATTGTTAGCGTTTTTCTCAATTTTCGCTTTCACCGGGGCGTTTGTTGGGTTTTTGAGGTATGATGTGAGATGAAGTGAATGCTAAATTAAACCGTCGAAGACGAGTCTCGTCCCGCATAAGCAGGACGGAAAAGAAAAAGTAAAAAATTTTCTTCCCATCGGTTTTGCAACGCCTTGAGTCTTTCTTGAAAATAATTATTGTGGTGTTTCTGCGGCACAAGAAGATACAGCACGCTCGAAGTTGCTATGGCAAAAACCTCGCTAACTTCCAACAGGGTTTGTATCTGTTGTATGCTTCTTGCCGTGTATAGCCGGTGTTCCACGCGGGGAAAATGTTGATAGATGAGAAGGGAATGTCCGGCGTTATACGCAGCTTTTATTTCATGCCAATAAATATATTTACAGGAATTTTTCCTTCCATACATTACCGACTTCACTTCTATTCCGTTATCCGGGTCAAAGAACAGAAGCTCTAAGCCGGATGCTTTTGTGAGAAGTGAGGAAAAATATTCTTCCCGTTGTGAAGCTTCGTCGGTCAATATCTCTGAATGATATACGGCGGGTCGAAGGCAGTCGCTTTCTTCAATATGCCTTACGTTTCTGCTTCTTTTGTTATGGAGTGTATGCCGAAGAATATCAAATAATTCAGGGTCGTAGTCTCTCCAACGTTCAGGCTCGTTAAGGTAAGAAATTTTATTGCCATCTGTCCGCGAATCATTCTCCGTTAACATCCAGCAGACCGCAATACGAATCGCCCCGCCGCTAGAGAGGACGCGAAGCAAGCCGTATTTTTTATAATCGTTGATGTCTCCGAAGTACTGGTGCTTCATTCATTACAACTCCACATCCTTCCCGGTCAACCGTATCAAGGCTTCGCGATAAAGCTCTGAGGTTTTATGAATTATTTGTTCAGGCATCATCGGTCCGGGGGGCTGCTTGTTGAACTTGATGGAAAGAAGATAATCGCGTACGAATTGCTTATCATAACTTTCTTGCGATTTTCCGGGCTGGTACTTGCTTTGGGGCCAAAAACGGGAAGAATCGGGCGTCAGCAGCTCATCAATAAGAATAAGCTCCCCGTTCAAAATTCCAAACTCCATTTTTGTATCGGCGATAATGATGCCGCGCGCTTCCGCAATTTCACACGCTTTTTTGTAAACTGCAATTGAAACATCCCGCACTTTTG
>SCUC01000316.1 GCA_004322375.1 Bacteroidota bacterium | reverse complement strand
CTTAATATCGTATCCATACTTTGACCTGTTCAAAAGGCTTACCCCGTACTCGCTGGAAGATAAATCTCCCCAACGCAGCGCAGGAACTTCAACTTTTGCGCTATCCCAGCTATTTCTCCATTGGGTCGAACGCTGAATCGTTCCGTACGGCACGTCGTACGTCGCGATAGTGTCATTGACTGTGAGTGGAAACGCCACCTTGAGCATGGTTTTCTTTTCCCACCAGTCAACATCCGTCTTAAAATCAATTCTATCTATACCGTCATAGAGCAAAATATCCTGCGTAAAGAACGAGGAAGGAAAATCCTCCGTTGGAAAATCTTTTTTGGTGCCGGGCTTCAAGTAATCTCGTTTGATCCTCAGCGTAACTCGAACGGGTCCTTGCTCAATAATTTCGATAGAACGAAACTTCGAGGGATATTCCGTTCCTGTTAAGCCAATGTTCCATGCATCCCATGCTCTCGGTTTATCTTCGAGTAGTTGCAGCCTGTTTCCCTCTCCGCTTAACAACTCCTTGCCGTTTCGTTTATCAATAATGCTTTTTAGCCACCCTGAACTTTGATCAACAACAACCTTGAAAAATTCATTTTCAAGAATTGATTGGGATATTTGAAGATTCGATTGAAGTACTGAGGGCTGCTGTTTTCTCAAGATGAATGTCGAGTATCCGACGGAAGGTATCTTCTCAGCCCGGAACATTAACTCGCGTGCATATTTATCTTTTTGAATAATTTGCACCGCAAGCTCTTTTCCATCTGAATCAAAAACAGAATATGCCTCCGTATCGTCCGGTAAAGAAACTGCAACAATGTCAGTCCGTTCCCATGAAAGAGGATTGAATACAATCAGGGGAACTCCATTTTTTAATGATGACGTATTTACCTGTTGTGATAAGATTGTCACCGCGTTTGTCAATTCTCTGTTACCGATAGCGGCTGATGCCCGGTATTTCTCATCTGCATCAATATAAATCTCCCGAATGCCTGAACCCGGCAGAATATCATGAAACTGGTTAAACATGACGTTTCTCCAGGCTTCTTCCAAATCTGTATTGTTGTAGCTTGCTCCAAACATGGTCGAGAGGGTAGAAAATTTTTCGGCGTTCGTAAGCGACGTTTCACTTTTCCTGTTCCACTCTTTGATTTTGGCTTGAGTTGTATAGGTGCCTTGATGGTATTCTAAGTATAATTCATCTTTCCATACAGGAATGGAAGCGAGATTTTGAGAACGCAGCCAATCGAGATAGCCCGAAGCAGTACCATATTGAATTGACGGGAAAATATTAAGCGCTTTTAACCTGTCAATTCTGGCTAACATTTCTAGAGATGGACCGCCACCATGGTCGCCGACGCCAAAGAGAATCATCAATTTCGTAAACCCGGTATTCGCTTCGAACTGACGAAGCCAATCCACAAGCTGATAAGAATTTTCGACTGTGTTGACGTAATCGAAAGGAAAATAGGTGAGTATCCGCGAGCCGTTTGGCGCTTCCCACCAGAACACCCGGTGGGGGAAAACGTTGGTTTCATTCCAACCGATTTTTTGAGTAATGAAGGCATCAAACCCTGCATCAAGATAAAACTGAGGCATGTTCCATGTATATCCGAAGGAGTCAGGATTCCATCCAATTTTAACAGAAACTCCGAATTTTTGCTTGAAGTACCTCGTAGCATACAATAATTGACGTTCCCATGATTCTCCTGAAAGCAAATTGCAATCGGGCTCTACCCACATCCCTCCTACTATTTCCCATCTCCCATCACTGACACGCTGCTTAATATTGTTGAATACATCGGGGTAAAGCCGTTCCATCCAATCATAATATGCAGCCTGACTTTGTGTGTAGGTGAAATCGGAACGAACGTTCATCATATTGAAAACGGACGAGAACGTATTTTTACAAACTTCTTTTGTCTCAATATCACGCCATAGCCATGCCGCGTCAATATGAGCATTGGAGGTGAAATAGAGTGTAAACTGCTTTGCAAAGTCGGAGATTGGCTTCAGCTTTTCCCTCGTTGTTGCAAGCGAAGCAAGAAATAACTCAGAATTGCCTTCTCCCAGCGCATCAACATGGATCGAGGCTGCTGCTGATTGTAAAAGTTCGTTCAGCAGAGTACGTTCTTTTTTCGCTATTGCAGTTTTATCAATCCCCGGCTCCACCTTATGGCGGGAACTTGTTTGGTAGCTATCAAAACTGAGCAGCTTCTGTCC
>SCUC01000315.1 GCA_004322375.1 Bacteroidota bacterium | reverse complement strand
CATACATTTAATACACTCATTTTTGCTATTCCATTTTTTACTTATTTTTGTTGGCTACCCATGTAGTACCTTACTTTAATATTCTTTCAGGAACACCATCTCATAACGTTACCACGAAAAAGAGTATTCATTTTTAATCCAAAAACCAAATATTAAACCATTTTGAAAATAACGCAATAATCTCAGCAACATCTTCCCTGCGAAACTGATTGAAGAAAGATTCCCTCCCATCTCCCGCATCAATGAATAATGCAACTACAAATCGCACAACCGCAGATTTGCTCAAAATCAAATTTATACAGTGAGGGCTTTTAATTCAAGGCGAGAGCGGTTCATAAATTTGCGTGCATCTTCAATCTCAACTCCTGCTTCGTTACATTGTTATCTTATGATAACCTGTCTTGCTTTTCTTGTATATCTTCGATTTGGATTTGAAGTATCCTACAATCTCTTCAGGCGTCATACCGGATAATTTCTTCGATAATTCGGTACGCCGTTTCCTCTGAAACTCTACCGCATCAAATTTTTTAGACATGGATTATTTCTCACAAACGCTGTATTATACAATTTTTAATATAATGTTCAAAAAGGGCTGGCTGAATTGCTCATTTCAATTAAAATAGCTAGCCCTGTACCTCTAAAAAGAGCGCGTCATTGCGAATCCTGCTTTAGCGAGGTGTGGCAATCCCCTGAGACTAACAATATCACCCTTTCAGGGTTCCATTGATTTTTTCCCTAACCATACTACAATAATGTCATCCCTTCCGGGATTGATTGAGTAATAACCCCAACGGGATGGAATTATTATAACTCCGAGTAAAAGCCATACGGAAAACCCCGAAAGGGTGACAGAGTTCGTTCTCAATGTAGTTAAATAAGGTTTTATAGCCCTCCTTGCAATGACGTTTTCTTCAGGAGGCAACCGCGGCACCTTTTTCTATTTCCCTCTGTTTTGCTTACATTATTACTTCAAAAAGCAAAACTCAATCCCCAAATCCCAAATAATAGCCAAATTACGACAATCAATCGCTCACCATCGTTGCAACGACATTGATTATTGCTATTTGAGATTTATTTGTGATTTGACCATTGAATATTGGAATTTAACCATTCTATAAGGAATACTTCATGAAACCATTACTACTATTTTTCTGTCTCGCTCTCCCGCTTGCGCTTGTTGCGCAGACAACTGTCAAGCAGGAAACGGCGGAGTTTTTGAAGATGTACAACTCGCTCTACCAGAAATTAAACACCGTGAACGGCGAAGCGCAGTGGGCGTCCAGCACCGACGTTACCGAGCAGCACACGGGCGAGCGCATCGGCGCGGATAAGGCGGCAGCCGCGTTTGCCGGCAGCCCGTACGTTGTTACGCGGTGCCAGGAATTGCTCGCGCACCAGAACGAGCTGGATGAGCTTTCCGTCAAGCAGCTCAAGAAAATTTTATACATTGCCGCGCATTATCCCGGCACTATCCCCGATATTGTCGCGCAGCGCGTTACCGCAGAAGCGAACCAGAGCGCCGCGCTGGACGGGTTCACCTTCTGCATGGAAAAGCAGGGAGATAATTGCGTCAAGCCGACAACCCCGAATATTCTCGATGAAACGCTCCGGGTCTCCACCAATCTCGCGGAGCGGAAAAAAGCGTGGGAAGTCTCCAAGCAAACAGGTCCCGCGCTCAAGCCGGGCTTGGTGAAGCTGCAAAAGCTCCGCAACCAGATGGCGCAGGAGATGAAATACTCTTCCTACTTCGGGCTTGAGGTCTCCGACTACGGCATGACCGTGCCTGATTTAATGACGCTGATGGAAACCTCGATTGACGCGCTCAAGCCGCTCTATCAACAATTGCATTGCTGGACGAAATACAAGCTGGCGGAACAATACAAGCAGCCCGTCCCGAAAAAAATCCCCGCGCACTGGCTCGGCAACAGGTGGTCGCAGGCGTGGCCCGGACTTGCGGAAGGCGTTGACCTCAACGACCTGTTCAAGGATAAAGACAAAGAATGGATTATCAAGCAGGCGGAAAAATTTTACGTTTCGCTCGGCATGCCTGAGCTGCCCCCATCCTTCTGGACGAAATCCGATTTATACGAATTGCCTCCCGATGCGCCCCGCAAGAAAAATACCCACGCATCCGCATGGCACGTTGACTTAGATAAAGACGTCCGCTCCCTTATGAGCGTGAAGGCTGATTATGATTGGTTTGAAACAACGCATCACGAGCTTGGACATATTTATTATTATCTCGCGTATTCCAATCCCGATGTTCCGGTTGTTCTGCGCGAAGGCGCGAACCGCGCGTTCCACGAAGCGATTGGCGATTTAATCGGCATTGCCGCGCGGCAGGTTCCGTACTTGAAAGAAATCGGCGTGATGCCCGAAAAAATGAAAATTGACCAGACACAATGGCTCCTTGCCGAAGCGCTCGATAACGCGGTGGTGTTCATCCCCTGGTCCGCCGGAACGATGACACACTGGGAGCGCGACTTCTACGAAAACAATCTCTCCCCCGACGAATACAACAAGCGGTGGTGGGACTATGTCGCGAAATTCCAGGGCGTGGAGCCGCCGGAAGCACGCGGCGAAGAGTTCTGCGATGCGGCAACCAAAACCCACATCAACGACGACCCCGCGGGCTATTACGATTACGCGATGGCGTTTCTCATTAAGTACCAGCTTCACAATTATATCGCGAAAAACATCCTGAAGCAAGACCCGCACAATTGCAACTACTACGGCAACAAGGAAGTCGGCAAGTGGCTGTGGGATTTGCTCAAGCTGGGCGCAACGAAAGACTGGCGTCAGGTCATCAAGGAAAAAACAGGCGAAGATATTTCTTCCAAAGCCATGCTTGAGTATTTCGCCCCGCTCGAAAAATTCTTGAAGAAGGAAAATAGAAAACGCGAGGTAAGCTGGGAATAATGAGTGCCTGCTTGCTACAGTAATGGCGATGGATACGAGAATCTGTCCGAAAACTTAGGTACATTGTTATTCTGAGGTCAATCAATGGTAAGCCATTGTTCTTCACGTTGATGACAAACAATGTGCAGGCGATTACTTTACCTCTACCCATCCCGCCAACTTGTATCGGGTTTTCAGGAATCCGTTTTGCCCTTCCCTACGGCGTAGGGAAGGGATAGGGATGGGTAAAGTAATGAAAACGCCAATTTCAGTTTTTTACTCAAGCAGAAAGACATATGTCATTAGCAGCAGCGAAGCGAATCCGCGACACTTTTCGGATGGTTTCTAAAACCCATCGCTACACATCGTTTTTCATTACTATTTTTATCATCAATAATACAGTTGTTTCCAGATGAAATTTCGTTTTCGTTTTTTTGACATATCGCTCAGCCGTTTCCCGGTCGCGTTTTTGGCTGTGTTGTGCTGCGCTTTTACCGGCGCGGCACAACCGCTTCTTCAAACGTATGTGACGCTCGATTCGCTTTACCGTTTCATTCAGCCGCGCGAAACCCTTGTCGTTCTTTGCAAAAAAGAATACAAGCTGCCGGATACCGATAACCAGCTCCCTTCACGACGGTTCGTCACCTTTGTTGGGGTTAAGGGACAGGAAAACGTTCTCATTGCCGCAATCACAACCGAGCCTGTAAGCGACGTGAACAAGGATATTTCCCGCACCGTTCAGTTTCGCGGGGCTACCTCGATCGCGGGAAACATTCAAACCTGGGGATACATCTATGACCGCAATCAAGATGGCATCATAGATTATCTCGCGCTGCTTGGCGGCGCGGCTCCGTTCTGGACCGAAGATATGCCAAAGGATTATCCCGAGCGGGGATTTCAGCTCACGCCGCAACAGCGGGAACTGCTTGTCGGGCACAGCAACCTTGTGTTCAATCACTGGGCGGATGATAATTTCGACGGCAAGCTGGATGGCGTCGTTCATGTTGATATGTTTCTTGAACGCGATTGGGTGAAGCGCAGGCTTGTGGTGCAAAGCAGCAAGTTCAACGACGACTTCGATGTTGTCTCCTCGTTTAGGAGAAGACCTCGCGACATCAAAGATTCGATAGATGTCTATGACGACGGCGTTCCGTTCTATCCTATCGGAAAGCAGGAACGGGAAATGCTCGGCAAGCCGATGTTCGATGATAAGAATAATCTCCTTGCGTTATTGAACAGGGCAGCTTCAGAATGCAATCTTGAAAAAAAATTGAACGGTCTTCCGAAAAAGGAAGCAGAGTAATAGTTCAGCAGCCCACGATTTAAATCGTGGGCTGCTTATTTTAACACCCTACCCTGTGAATAGAAAAACCAAAACAAAAACCCTGCGCTCTCATTCGTTCCCCTTGCTCACGTCTGATGTTGACCCCCTCTACCTCTCCGAAGTACAAGGACTTCCGTGGCTTCATCCGATCTCCGAATGGAAACAATTGGGAATCAAGCATCTTGATATAAGGCGCGGCATCGGGCGGCATGTGGTAATTTTCATACAGATAGGAAATCACAACTACGTGATTAAAGAGCTTGGGTACGATGTTGCGCGGCGGGAAATAGAAAATTACAAGCGTATGCTCGCTCGAGGTATTCATACTCTGATTCCTGTAGGCTGTGTTGCGCGTGAGGAAGAACCGCTTCGGGTGCATACGCATATCGGCGAGCAGTACGAGAGAAACATTGTGGGACACTCCGTAACCCTGCTGGT
Source organism: Bacteroidota bacterium (assembly GCA_004322375.1). Lineage (GTDB taxonomy): Bacteria > Bacteroidota > Ignavibacteria > UBA10030 > SZUA-254 > FW602-bin19. The sequence goes on along the minus strand of SCUC01000315.1, from coordinate 11,632 downwards.
GGATCGCGTGCTACCCGATTCTCAACTGTACCGCCGCGCCTTCACATTTGAAAACAGGAAGCGTATCTGGGACGCCATCGTTGATTTGTTTATCGAGATGCACGCGAACGGCGTCTATTGGGGAGACGCTTCGCTTGCCAATACGTTGGTGAAATTCATCAAGCTCGATATTCCGCACATCGGAAAGAAGACACAATTGAAAGCAATCCTTGCCGACGCGGAAACAGTAGAGGTGCGAGAGACATTGAGCGACTCGCTCCGGCTTTCCGATGTGAATTTCTTTTTTGAATCCATGGAGTGGGTGAATGAAGACCTTCGCGCAGAGGGAATAGTCCGCGACGCGCTGACAACCGAGCTTGATAAAACATATATTTCTGAAAATTACGAGCGGCTGTTCGAGGTCGCTCGGCGAAGCAAGCAGTTCGAGAAGCTCAGCTCACTGGATATGAAGCTGGTGCTGGGAACCGTTCGCGAAGCCGATTACATCAACACGCTGGAAAAGCACATCGAAGAGCATAAGTGGTATTTAAGCGAGCAAAGAAAGCAAGAGATTCGCTTTACAGATGCAGCAAAAGACTGGCTGAACAATATTTTCATCCCGATGTGCGAGCTATTTAAATCGGAGGGTGTAGTGGACGTATTCCCCGGCAAAACTGCCTCCGATTTATATGTCGAAATCATGACGCACAAATATTATCTCAGCCGCGAGAAAAGTTCGGATGTAGGCATGATTCTCGCTATGCGCGATTATGCGAAACGGTTCGGCGTAAAGCAGCCCTACCGCGGCTTCTGGCAAAAAGTATCGCGGAAGATGAGGAAGATATTGGGGGTGAGGTAAATTTGGTAGGACAATGCTCCCGCGATGTCCTTTAACAAAATCGCCAATTGTCAATGGCGAATTGTAAATTGATAAGTATTTGTTACCGAGACTGTTTCTACCGCAGAACAGTATTTTCTATTTAGTTATTTTTTTACCTCCTCCTCAAAAAACTTCTTCACCTCTTTCCAGCTAACCTTTGTTATCATCTTCGGCATTGCTTGCTGCTCTGCATCCTCAAAATATACAAGGCTCGATTGAATATGGTAATAATCATGCAGGAGGGGCTTGTATTTCTTTTCAAAGAATGTCAGCGCTTTTGTCAAGGAAAAATGTTCATTACAAATAACGTACAGGTCAATAAAATCTTTTTTTGAACCACGGTGAGATATGGCGGCCACTTTCATTGCAGCTATATCGGGAATGCCGGCAAGCATAATGTTGTTCTCCTCTATTGCCGGCTTTGAAAGGAGCGGATAATCATAGTGGAAAAAGCTCACATCAACATTCAAGAGTTGCAGGTGAAGCGTGCGGTTATCTTTGTACTTCTGGTTTACCCGACCATGTTTTTTCAGCACATCGGAAATATCGTCAGGTTGAAACTGTTTTGCAGAAAAGAAATCAAAATCATCAGAACGGCGGTGACGTAATTGTAAGGCTAACGCCGTTCCGCCAGCAAGGTAAAAATCCTTCGATATCGAAGTCTCTGAAATTATCTCCAGGGCTTTACGCTGGCTCTTTGTAAGGATATCTCGTTCCATTGTTTTCTATTGATGTTCAGCAACAGTCGCCAGTAATTCAGTATTTTTAACGGAAGCGCTTTATACCCCCGTTTGAGGATGTATTGCTTGATATTGGCATCGCCATAATATTTTCGGAGCCATACAACTGCATCCCATGTTCCCCGTTCACCCAGTATTCTCTCCATCACAAATGGAGCGTTTTCTTCGAGGTCAATATCTTTTATATAGACATCCCAGAAGAGAGGGGAAAATTTTCGGGGAAGCTTGGTCTTGGTTTTATTTTTCGTTGTCATATTTTTGTTTGGAATATAACCTTGCGAAGGTTCTTCTCATATATACATATTATATTATCTTTCAACGTGTTATTTTTTTGGGGGGAAACCTTCGCAAGAGTACCTACTTCTTCCCCTTTTTCTGGTCCAGGATCAGCTTTCTTTCGATTTTGCTAACCTCGACTTTTACATTCCTTAAAATAGGTTTAAGCTCCGGCAACCGTTCTTTTATCACCCTCCATACAATGTCATAGTCCACACCAAAATAGTCGTGCGATATCTTGTCCCGCATTCTTGCCATATCAGCCCAGGGGACGGAGGGATATTGCTTCGTAATCGTTGTTGGCAAGTTCTTAACTGCCTCGCCGATAATCTCCAGGCTCCGAACAACCGCTTGATTTGTTTTTATGTCGTTAACAAATTCGTCCTTTTCCATTGTGCCGATGAACGTCTCAATGTTGTTAATCGCTTCAAGAATATCTTGAAGAAATAGTGTTGACCGGCGCTTCACAGGTATATCACTTCTTTAAGAATTTGGTTCTTCAATTCCTTCCTGATTGCCCCCTTTCGCACAAGATCTACCTTTCTTTTAATGATACGCTCCAAATACCGTTCGAGTTCAAGAAAATTCAGTAAATCCGGCAACTCAACAAAGTCAACAACGATATCCACATCGCTGCCGCGGTCCTGCTCTCCGCGCACATACGAACCGAAAATTCCAATTTCCGTAACGCTATACTTATCTTTCAAGCGGTTTCGTTGTTTAGCTATTGCACCCATGAATTGTTTGTATTCATGCCGCGTATGTTTCGCTTTTTTTTTCATTGTGTTATTTACTTCTTCCCCTTCTTCTTTTCCTCAAATAACGTCTGTTGCTCTCCCTCGCCGGCAACTTCTTTCGCGCCGTTTTCTTCTTCTTCCGAGGGAACGGCTGCTACTGCTGTAACGCTGTCCTTTTCGTCGAGGCGGATGAGGCGAACGCCCTGCGTGTTGCGACCGGCAACGCGAATTGTTTTCGCCGGCTGGCGGATGATAATGCCCTGCGACGTTACAACGACAATATCGTCGTTATCCAGCACTTCTTTAATGCTTATCATGTTCCCCGTTTTATCGGTGACCTTGAGCGTGTACACTCCCTTACCGCCGCGATGGCTGACGCGGTAATCTGCAAGGTCGCTGCGCTTACCAAAACCGTTTTCGGAAACGACAAGAATGGTTGTCGTTTGCCTGCGCACCGCAACAGCGCCCACCACTCTATCTTTCTTGTCTAACTTTATCGCGCGCACGCCGCCTGCTGTTCGTCCCATCGAACGCGCTTCCGATTCATGGAAACGGATAGCAATTCCTTCGCTCGTGCCGATAACGATATCGGATTTTCCGTCGGTGAGCTTCACGTCAATCAGCTGGTCTCCCTTATCGAGCGAGATGGCATTGATGCCGTTGCGCCGCGGGTTGCCGTACTCGGAGAGAGCGGTTTTCTTGATAACGCCTTTCTCCGTGAACATCGCGACAAAATGCTCGTCATCAAATTGTGCAACGGAAACAAACGCCGTAATTTTGTCGTCCTGCTGCTTCTCAATGAGGTTGACGATTGATTTGCCGCGCGCCGTTCTTCCCGCTTCCGGAATTTCATGCACTTTCAGCCAGTAGCATCTCCCCTTATCGGTAAAGAACAGAATATAGTTGTGCGTCGAAGCGATAAACATGTGCTCGATAAAATCGTCTTCCTTCGTCGTCGCGCCGGTAACACCCTTGCCTCCGCGCGCCTGCCTGCGGTACCCGGAGACAGGGAACCGCTTGATGAACCCGCCATGACTGATAGTGATAACAACATCCTCTTCTGCAATCATATCCTCCACGCTGAATTGTTCCGCCTTGTAGATGATTTCAGTTCTGCGTTCGTCGCCGTATTTCTTTTTGATTTCCTGAAGCTCTTCCTTGATAATTTGCATCTGGAGCTTTTTGTTGGCAAGGATGGCTTTCAACTTCTCGATAAGCTTGATGGTTTCCTTGTATTCATCTTCTACTTTCTTTCGTTCGAGTCCGGTGAGACGCTGGAGGCGCATATCGAGAATCGCTTTCGCCTGGAGTTCGGAAAGCTTGAAGCGTTTCATCAACCCGGCTTGCGCCGTTGGTACGTCTTTCGCTTTTTTGATAAGCTGGATAATTTCATCAATGTTATCGAGCGCGATGATGTAGCCTTCCAGGATGTGCGCGCGTTTTTCCGCTTCGCTCAAATCGTACTTGGTGCGGCGAACGATAATCTCGTTGCGGTGCTTGATGAAATGGTCAATAATTTGACGCAGCGTGAGAGTTTGCGGGCGACCATCAACAAGCGCGAGCATAATCACTCCGAAGGTCGTTTGCATCTGGGTGTGCTTGAAGAGATTATTCAGCACTACTTCAGCGTCGGCATCGCGCTTTAAGCCGATGACGACTCGCAGCCCGTCTCTATCTGATTCATCGTTTGCCTCGGCAATGTCTTCAATTTTCTTTTCGCGAACCAGCTCGGCAATTTTTTCAATCAGCGACGCTTTGTTTACCTGATAAGGAAGCTCCGTGATAATAATTCTCTGCCGGTCGCCTTTTCCGGTTTCAATATTGGCTTTCGCCCGAACAATAATTTTTCCTCTTCCGGTTTTATATGCGTCTTTCACGCCATCGTAGCCGTAGATGATTCCGCCTGTCGGGAAATCGGGCGCTTTGATGATTTTCATCAATTTTTCATCCGGCAGATTGGGATTCTCAATCACCTCAATCGTCCCGTCAATAACTTCCGTAAGGTTGTGCGGAGGGATATTCGTCGTCATCCCGACTGCGATGCCGGAGCCGCCGTTGACAAGGAGATTGGGAACAAGAGCGGGAAGAACGGTTGGCTCTTTGAGCGTGTCGTCAAAATTTGGCGCCCATTCAACTGTATCTTTATCTAAATCACGCAATATCTCTTCTGCTATACGCGACAGGCGCGCTTCCGTGTAACGCATCGCCGCGGGTGAATCGCCATCCATCGAGCCGAAATTTCCCTGTCCGTCCACAAGCGGGTATCGTAAAGAAAAATCCTGCGCCATGCGCACCATGGTATCGTACACGGCAGTGTCGCCATGCGGGTGAAATTTACCCAGCACCTCGCCAACGATGCGCGCGCTTTTCTTATACGCGCGGTTGCTTGCAAGTCCCAGCTCGCTCATGCCAAACAGCACGCGGCGATGCACGGGCTTCATTCCGTCACGCACGTCGGGTAATGCTCGCGAAACAATTACGCTCATCGCGTAATCTATGTACGAGCCTTTCATTTCATCTTCAATATCTACCGGTATTATTTTTTCGCTGAGTGTTGCCATGTGCTGGTTAATTGGTTAAATGGTTAATTGGTTAATTTATCGTTCTTAGGTAAACACACGTCTCATCGCTATGGAACTTTCACTTTGTTTTTGCTTTCTCGAATTTTATACAGCTCGATTAAATCTAATTTATCTCTATCCCTATTCGCTGCTTCTTTTGTTCGTTTGGCGTTCCGTTTTGTTGGTTCGATGAAAAAATCAATGTCGCCAGTGTTGCGAACGTAACCATGTGCGGGTAGCGCCCATGCTCCGATAACGAGAAACCGAACGTTATGTTCTTGCAAAGAGTGAAGGAGTTTTTTTATTGTCATTCTTTTTCAACATCCTTTGTCCCTGTCGAAACAGCTTACTCATCATTTTATAGCGCTGTACCGGCGTTAATGAAAGCATGAATTCCATTTCAAATCTATCCTCTGCCTCAGGGTCGTCTTCGCTAAGAATTAGCATGGACTGCTTTCCACGCTTGATAAGAATTGTTTCCTTTTCCATTATGTATTCCTTCTTACATTCAGATTCACGATTTCTTCCAGATTTTTCTCGTTGCTAACCCCGTATTTCCTTTTCAATATCTTCATACTCTCTCACTAAATCTCTTCCACTATGAAGCGAAAAATCCTTCAGCCATTTTTTCAAATATTTTTTGTCAATCTTGCGGTTGCCGTTAACGATGCTTTTTACATCTTGAATATCAAGAGGTCTTCCTGCAAAGAGCTTATGAATAATTGTATCCTCGGCTGTGGCAAACCGTATCTCAGCCTTTCCAAGCCGAATTGTCACCGCTCGTTCAATCGCCTGTCTTTCGTATGGAAGAAATGAGAAGATAAAATCAACAACGACCTTTGTCTTTTGTTCTTCAACAGAAAACAGCGCGTTCCGTTTTACAAAATCTTTTGTTACGCCCTTCCCCGGTTCGAGTGACAGCTCACGGGCTATCTTGTAAATCCGTTCGGCTTCATCAGTATCAATCCCAAGCGTAATATCAATGTCTCTTGTAAAACGCGGCGCGCCATGCACAATTACCGCCTGTCCGCCAATCACCATGTATGAAATCTTTTCGCGGTTCAGCGCTTTTGCTATTTTAACTATAAGCCTTTCAAATACCGGCATTTAACATCCTCGCTATTGCAAGCAGGTGGCTTACATCATCGTTTCTTTTTCTCGACTTCAGCTTGCCGAGCATTTTCACTTCTTCATACATCGAATTCAGAAGCGCGTATTTTTGCTCAAGCGTTAAGGGATTCTCGCGCTCTTGCCTTCGTTTAAGCCGCTCTACTTCTATAGGGTTTCTTATCACACGTCAAGGTTTCTCACATACTTCGCGTTCTTCTCGATGAACTCGCGTCGCGGCTCTACTTCGTCGCCCATGAGAATGGAGAAGGTGCGATCGGCATCCGCCGCATTTTCAATAGAGACCTGGAGAACTGTTCGCGTCTCCGGGTTCATCGTGGTTGACCACAATTGCTCCGGGTTCATTTCGCCGAGACCTTTGAACCGTGAGATTGCCGCTCCGTTCGCGCTTACTACAACTTCTTCACCCTCAACGGCTTCTACAGGCTCTTCTTCTTTTTCATCTTTTTTCCCGCCTTTAGCGAGGCTCGTCCCTGACGGCTTCTCGCTTTTCAGTCGCTTCAAAATTTCATCGCGCTCTTCATCGTCATACGCGTACAATTCCTGCTTCCCTTTTTTGATTTTATAGAGCGGAGGCTGGGCGATATAGATATGTCCTAAATCAATAAGCTCTCTCATGTGACGGAAGAAAAGCGTCAGCAGCAGCGTGCGGATATGCGAGCCATCAACGTCCGCGTCGCACATAATAATAATTTTTCCATACCTGATTTTTGAAGCGTCAAAATCTTCGCCGACTCCCGTGCCGATTGCCTGGAAGATACACCTGATTTCTTCATTCTCCAGGATTTTGTGCATACGGGATTTCTCGACGTTGAGAATTTTCCCTTTAATTGGGAGAATAGCCTGGAAGCGCCGGTCCCGTCCCTGCTTAGCGCTGCCGCCTGCGGAATCTCCCTCGACAATATACATTTCACAATGTTCCGGGTCTTCGATGGAGCAATCCGCAAGCTTGCCGGGGAGCGAAGAAGATTCCAGGGCGTTCTTTCTACGCGCCAGCTCGCGCGCTTTGCGCGCCGCTTCACGCGCTTCTGCCGCGCGTAAACATTTGTCAATTATTTTTCTCCCATCCGACGGGTTCTCGTCTAGCCAGGTTGATAATTGCTCTCCGATAATCCCTTCGACGATTCCCTTCACTTCGCTGTTGCCAAGCTTGGTTTTCGTCTGTCCTTCAAACTGCGGCTCCGGAACTTTCACGCTGATAACGGCTGTCAATCCCTCGCGGAAATCGTCTCCTGTCAGCTGAACGCTGTTTTCTTTTATTAATCCGCTTTTCGAACCATAGGTATTGAGCGAACGGGTGAGCGTAGTTCTGAACCCGACTAAGTGTGTGCCGCCTTCATGCGTGTTGATGTTATTGACATACGTGAAGATGTTTTCATTATACTGGTCGTTGTACTGAAACGCTGCTTCCACTTCGACGATGCGCCCGTTTTCATCTTTGTCGCTTCCTTTCGCGTAGAAGGGTTTCTTGAAGAGCGCGGGGCGGGTAGCATCAATGTACTTGACAAACTCCATCAATCCTCCTTTGAAATGGAATTTTTCTTCCCGCTCCTCTCCTTTACGCAAATCCGCAATCGTGAGGACGACGTCGGGATTGAGGAATGCAAGCTCGCGCAATCGTTCTGCAATTGTTTCAAACTTATAAACCCGGTTCTTGAAAATTTGTCCGTCGGGAAGGAACGTTACTTTCGTTCCTGTTTTCTTCGGGTCCGATTTACCGATGACCTTAACAGGATTTTTCGGCTTCCCGCGCTCGAACCTCTGGAACCAGAGTTTTCCGTCCCGCACCACTTCAACTTCCAGCCACTCCGAAAGCGCGTTGACGACAGAAACACCGACTCCGTGCAAGCCGCCCGATACCTTATATGTGCTTTTATCGAACTTGCCTCCCGCATGAAGCACCGTCATAACAACTTCCAGCGCCGAGCGTTTCTCTTCCGGGTGAATATCCGTAGGGATTCCCCTGCCATCGTCCACTACACTTACAGAGCCATCTTTGTTGATGCTCAGATTGATGTTGTGCGCGTAGCCGGCAAGCGCTTCGTCTATCGAGTTGTCAACAACTTCATACACAAGGTGATGAAGCCCGCGTACCGATATATCTCCGATGTACATCGCAGGGCGCTGCCGCACCGGCTCAAGTCCTTTGAGAACGGTGATATCGTCTGCAGTATATTGACCTTCTTGTTTTTTCTTTTGCTCTTTGTTTGATTTCATATTTTTTTGTTTGAGACTATCATGTTGTCATCCCTGCGAAAGCAGGCTTACAGCTCGTAGAGTATCCAATCATTGCCAGTAGAAACCGAAAGATTGATTGAGAGATTATAAAAAAGAACCACTGCTCCACACGGCGTCCTCGCCGTGTGAAAATCCGTTCGTATTCTTGGTTCTTCGAGGACGCAGAACCGAGCGGCTGGATTTTTTGGACAGCCTCGACACAAAGACCGTTTTTAGCAACACTTACGGTTCACCTAAAAATTATTTCCTTAATTATTTCCTGACCGACGGAGTTGTTCACCTTTGTTATCAATTCTTTTTTCAAAAACACCAGCTCGTTGCGCCACGCCGAGGAGGTTACATGAACGACCAGCGTTTCGCCCTCTATCCGGACTGGAGCCGTTACGCGTCCAATTTGCTCGCCGACAACTTCCGCCCATTTATCCATTGCCTCGGCTTTTTTCAACTTGCCCCCGATTCCGAGATTTTGGATGACGGTTTCGAGTATACTGCTAAACGGTTTAGGCGAAGACGTTTTCATGCTGTTATTTCCCCCTCACCCCTGCCCTCTCCCGTAGGGAGAGGGGGATCATGATACCCAATACAACAAGAACAAAACCATACCGGTGTTTCATCGTTCTTCTCACGTGCTCACCAATTACCCGTTCTCAGCTACCGCGCCTTCGCGGATGTAAAACTTTTTATTCCGTTCTGTCATCGTGTCGAACGGCTCAAACCATTTCATCGTTGTCGAGGTGATAAACGTTTGACTTATTGTTCCGACAAAATCCAACAGTCGTTCGGAACGACGCTCATCCAGCTCGCTGAAAATGTCGTCTAACAACAGGAGCGGCTGCTCGCTGCATAAATTCTTCAGGTAATGAAACTCGCCCAGCTTCAATCCGACCAAAAATGTTTTATGTTGTCCCTGTGAGCCGTATTTGCGCAGATCTAACCCGTTAATCTTGAAAACGAACTCATCGCGGTGCGGTCCCACCAGCGTTGCCCCGACTCTTGCTTCTTCCGTTTTACTGTGTGCAAGAGCTTTTTTCATCATCTCTTTGCATTCCGCATCGGTTGCAAAGCGTTCCTGAAACGGCTCGTATTCCATTGCCGGCTCTTCTTCTTCGCCGATAAGATGATGATACTGGGCGCGAAGCATCACTGCGAAATCATCTATAAAAAGCTTGCGCCTGTATGTGAGAGCGCTGCCATGTTGTACAAGCTGTTCATCCCACGATTCCAGCAGCCGCGCCGGGTTGGAGCCATTTAACTTGGCGTCTAATAATATTTTATTGCGCTGCTTCAGCACGCGACGGTACTCCAACAACGCTTTGAAATAGACCGGGCTTGCCTGTGAAACGACAAAATCGCAAAAACGGCGGCGTTCATCGGGACCGCCCGCAGTTACGGGGTTATGCTCCGGCGAACAGATGACGACAGGGAATTTTCCTATAACCGAAGAAAACGGCTCTACCGACTTTCTGTTGATAAAATATGCTTTTTCCGATTGCTGCTTATCGTAGGCGACACGCACAACATGCTCGTTGGTCTCTCCTGTAATAAACGTTCCCTCGACCTCAAATAGTTCAGCGCCTAGTTTCAGCGCAATGGAATCGCTGCTTGCGTAAAAACTTTTTGTCAGACAAAGATAGGAGATGGCTTCGAGGACATTGGTTTTGCCCTGACCGTTATCTCCTAAGAAAAGGTTCGCCCCGCCGCCAAATTCAAAGGTTGAATCTGTGTGATTCCGGAAATTGTGAAGCCGAAGTGTCGTTAATTGCATTCACAGGCGCCGTCATACATTTAATCGTACAGGCATTACAAGCATCAGGATATCTTCTCCTTCGTGTACGGCAGAGGGTTTGACCATTGCTGCGCGGGTGGGCGCGCTGAAGAGAAAGACAGCATCATCCGTATCTAAGTGGGAAAGCACGTCAACAACATATCCCGCGTTAAATCCTATCTCCAATTCGTCTCCATCATAATCGCATGTCAGCGTTTCATTTGCTTCCATCCCGAAATCAATATCTTCTGCCGAGACAGACATTGAGCCGCTCTTCACCCCAAATCGCACCTGCCGCGTTGTTGAATTAGCGAAGAGCGAAGTCCTTCGCACGGCAGAAAGCAGCTGGTTCTTATTTACAACAAGCTTTTTGTTATTATCTAATGGAATGACGCTTTCATAGTTTGGATATTTTTCGTCAATCAGCCGCGAGAGTAGCGTTGTGTTTCCGAATACAAATTTAATATGCGACTCGTTAAAGAAGAGTGTGCCCTCAGTCTCTTCAAAACATTTTACCGCCATCTTCAGCGTCTTGGCAGGAATAATCATGTCAATCGCTTTATGCTTTGATCTGAACGACGTATTTCTGTACCTGACAAGCCGGTGTCCATCGGTTGAAATTGCCGATAATTCTTCAGGTCGAATTTGTATCAGCACACCTGTCATTGCCGGTCGCAGCTCATCGGAGCTAACTGCAAATTCCGATTTTGTAATCATTCGCTTCAATACATCGTTGCCGACCTTAAGCTCTTTTTCGCCTTTGAATTCCGGCAGCGAGGGATAATTTTCATCCGTTTCGCCTGTTAGCTTGTACTCGCCGTTTTCCGTATTCAATGTAATTTTAAATGATTCCAGATCCACCGTGAACTTTATCGTCGGATCGGTAAGTGAGCGGACAATTTCCAGAAGTCGCTTTGCAGGAACAATGAACTTTCCTTTGTCTTTGCTTTCCACCTTCAGAGTGACCGTAGTGTACATCTCAAGGTCTGTAGCAGTAATACCCAGCGTGTCGCCGGAAAGCTCAAGCAGAAAGTTTTCTAAAATAGGTAGTGTGGATTTTGCAGGGATAACTCCGCTGATGCTTCCCAGCAGCTTTTGGAACTCGTTTGTGGAAACGGAAAATTTCATGTAGCTCAACTCCGAAACTTATAAAAAGGTGATAATTTGACGGTAAGAACATACACAAATTTTCGGTCACTTACAATAACAAAATGTCTGTAAGTTATTATCAGGCATATAATTACATTAAAGTGTTGACTCTAAAAAATATAGTATTAGTAATGCTGTGAATAAGTGGATAAGTGGGTGAAACTACCTGTTTAGCCTTA
>SCUC01000314.1 GCA_004322375.1 Bacteroidota bacterium | reverse complement strand
CATTGTTGGTGAGTGGTCAGTTGGTTAGTTGTGAGTTGGTTAATTGGAAAATGGTTAATTTGTTAATTAGCTTTTGAGATGGATCTCAATGATACAATTGTCAATGATTCAATTGTCAATTTTTTTGTAAATGCTTAGGCAAGTTGTTATTTTACTGATTGATGTTGCGCAAAGTACCTTTCCGCATCACCGTAAACCGTGACGCTACTATATCCAAGTCGAATAAATCCGACTAAACTGGCGAAAACAGTCCTGTTATACAGGACTTGTATTCGGTAGCATTGTCGTTTACGGCAATGCGAACGTAATTTTTCCTTAAATTTATCTGTGTGCCTAACATCAGTTACTGATACATTTTCTTAATCAATAAGATACGGTTTTCTAATGCTTAAACATATTTTTACTTGCTTGTTCATTATTCTGTCGTTCCTTTCCTTTTCCAGCGCCGATGAGGGGATGTATCCGCTCAGCGAAATTGAGAAACTCAATCTCAAGGGCAAAGGATTAAACGTTTCGGCTGCCGATATTTTCAGCCCCGGTAACATCGGACTGATAGATGCTATTGTACAGGTGGGGGGATGTACGGGTTCGTTTGTTTCGCCGGAGGGGCTAATCATTACAAATCATCATTGCGCATTCGGCGCGGTGCAGAATGCCAGCACGACGGAACGCGATTATATTACCGATGGATTTCTTGCCAGAACGCGAGCTGAGGAAATCCCGGCAAAAGGATATACCGTGCGAATCACGGAATCATACAAGGATGTTTCAAAAGAAGTTCTCGGCGCAATAACGGATGATATGGATTTCGCTTCCCGCTCCAAAGCGATTGATAAAAAAATCAAGGAAATAGTTGCGGAAGCTGAGAAAGAAAACGCTGGCAAGCGGGCAGAGGTTTCGGAAATGTTCGCGGGGAAAGCCTACACGTTATTTATTTATACTTATTTGAGAGATGTTCGCATGGTGTATGTGCCGCAGCGGGCAATCGGTGAGTTTGGCGGAGAGGACGACAACTGGATGTGGCCCCGGCATACAGGAGATTTTTCTTTCCTGCGCGTGTATGCTGCAAAAGATGGTTCACCTGCCGATTATTCGCCGGAGAATGTCCCGTATCATCCCAAAAAATTTCTTGCAGTCAACCCGGATGGCGTTGAGGAAAACGATGCGGTGTTTATCCTCGGATATCCGGGGAGGACGTTCCGCCATCGCACGTCGGACTATCTTTCGTTTGAGCAGGATATCCGGATGCCATACGTCGCAGATTTATTTGACTGGGAAATCAGGACGATGGAAGCGATGAGCAAAACCGATGTGAGCGCTGAACTTAAGCTCGCCGGACGCATCAAAGGGCTTGCCAACACGATGAAAAATTATCGCGGGAAGCTGAAAGGGTTGCGGCGCATCGAGCTGGTATCGAAAAAGAAAGAAGAAGAAGAGCAGCTTCAACTGTTCATCAATGAAACGCCGGAGCGTAAGGCGGCATACGGAACCGTTCTTAACGATGTTGGAAGCGTTTTTCAAAAGATGCGCGCACGTGCGGATTATGAACTAACGCTCGATTATCTTCGCGCGACGCCTACGTTAGTTTCTCTTGGCTTTACATTATATGATGCCGCCCGCGAACTGCAAAAGCCCGACCTTGAACGGGAAGGTATGTTCATGGAGCGGAATATCAACAGGACGAAAGAATCACTTCAGCTTTCACTCAAGAATTTTCATGAGCCGACGGATAAGGTTTTTTTCAAGGAGATGCTGACACGCGCGGGGAAGCTCCCGCAGGCAACGCGAATCGCCCCGCTTGACAGCATGCTTGGCAACGATTATTCCGAGCAGGCGATTAGCAATTTTGTGGAACGGCTCTACTCATCCACTACCATAAAAGATGAACAAAATGTCATGAGCATCTTCACCAACAAATCCGTGAGCGATGAGCAGATGAACGACCCGTTTATCGGCTTTGCCAGAGCGTTAGCCCCGTTGTATCAAGAGTTGAGAGACATACGGCGTGAACGCGATGGAGAGTTGACAAAACTTTACGGGTTATTTGTTGATATCAAGCAGCAGTTTATGAAAAAGGATTTTATCCCGGATGCAAACAGCACGGTGCGCTTGACGTTTGGAAAAATTCAAGGGTACTCGCCTGCCGACGCGCTGTACGCTTCTCCATTTACAACAGTTCGGGGTGTTCTTGATAAAACAACAGGAGTCGCGCCGTTCTATAATACGCCGCAAAAGCTCATCGAGCAGTACAAAGCGAAGAATCTTGGAAGGTTCAAGAATAAGAAGTTGAATGACGTTCCCGTCGCGATGTTGTACAATCTCGATACTACCGGCGGCAACTCCGGCAGCCCGGTGCTGAATGCTGATGGAGAGCTTATCGGCGTGAATTTTGACCGCGCGTTTGAAGCGACCATTAACGATTATGCCTGGAACCAGGATTACAGCCGTTCCATCGCGGTGGATATTCGCTATGTGCTTTGGGTGACGGAAAAAGTGGGCGGGGCGGATTTTCTATTGCAAGAGATGGGTGTGAAAGGTTCTGAATAAGTGTAATAACGTTGCAGCCTTACGACTCGAATGAACGTACAGACTAATAATGTCACCCTTTCAGGGTTTCTTTGTATTTTTCGAGACAACTACAACAATAATGTCATCCCTTTGGGATTGGCTTTTGTAACCCCGAAACGGGTGAAACTATTATAGTATATTAATAAATCAACATCAGAACCCTGAAAGGGTGAAATAGTTCACTCCGTATATAGTGATTACAACATTTTATAGCCCGACTTGTAAAGAGCATCATCCTCTATCGCATCGTCCTATGCATTGGAGGAATTGTATATTTTAATAAACAGCTTGTAGAGGTAATAAGACACAGGGTATTGCAAAGGCAAGTACTGTTAGCTTTACCTGCTTTTTTTTATGGCATTGTAGTTGTTGTGCTACCATATACCATAATTTGAGGTGAGTATGAATACAACATTACTGCGGTTGATCCTTTATATCCTGTTTTCTCTTTCAGTTGTAGGAGCGCTTTTCTGTCAGCAAATGGTGAACGAAGAGCGTTCGTTATCGTTGTTGCGCGGTTTCTGGGAGTATCCTACCTTCGAAGAGGTCTATACATTGAAGTTCCTTACTGATACAAAAGTTGAAATGAATAGAAAGACAAGGGATTATTCCATTCATGAGAATACATTATTTATCCGTGACGGCGAGGGAGAAACGAGATATTCTTTTTCGATGGAGGGCAATATCCTTACGCTAACGTACCCGGATAGAGAGAGGGGTTCGTTTACCAGAAAAGATTATGGAGAATATGAGAAACAGCTTGTCGGCGCATTTTATCCTTCGGGCGATCCATCAACGGAAGCGACATGCCTGCAATTTTTTGATGATATAACATTTACGCTGACCGAATATCGCGAACAAAATGAAGAACATTCGTCAACGAATGTCATAAAGAACAAAGGTGTTTTCAGGATTGAAGGGAATACCATAATTCTCGTTTTCGATGAAGGCGGTGTGGAACATACTTCTATCCGTTATCATACATCTGACGGGATGATTGATGGATTTCTTTATGGCGAACAGTTGTATGAACGTGAATTGCCTATTGTTCAACAAGAGCCGGAAGATAGAGATGTTGTTGTAGTGGTGGAATACCCGCCGCACCCGAGGCCAGTCCGTGGAGGTGGATGTCCCAGACCAGAACCACACTATCCCCCGATCATCGCGCCAGTTTCTCCACCAGTTGTTTCGAATCCTCCTTTACAAGTTTCAACACCACCCGCGCCACCGGACAAACCGCGAGATTTTGGAACAACTAGAAGTTCAACGACCGAAACGGGTTCGAGACAATCGGAACAGCCGCCTCAACGCCGGGGAGGGAGACCGTAGAGCGTGTAGTTGTTCAAAAAGTTCAGGTCCATGTCATTCTGAGGTCAATCAATGGCTTGCCACTGTTATTAACATTGATGACATTCTATGTACTAGCAATGCGCTTTACTTCAACCCATCCCGCTAACGTGCATTGGGTTTTTGGGGATTCGTTTTGCCCTTCCCCTACTGCGTAGGGAAGGGATAGGTAAAGTAATGAAAACGCCAAATTCAGTTTTTTACTCAAGCAGAAAGACACATGTCAATTAGAAGTTGACCTACAGCTCGTAGAGAGCATTGTCCTACCGATTATCATCAGCCTGAAAAATTTCCTCAATTGACATACCAAAGAGCTTAGCCATCTTAAAGGCAAGGCTGAGGCTTGGTTCATACTTTTCCGTTTCTATCGCGTTGATAGTTTGGCGGGAAACGCCGAGATGTTCGGCAAGCTCTGCCTGAGTCCAACGGTGTTCCGCGCGCAATACATGAAGGCGGTTTTTCATGTGTACTTCTTTCTTGCTATGGCAAGTCCGGCGTAATAGAATACAGGCAAAAACGCCCACACGTGTCGGTAGCTCCAGTCTTCCTTCGATAACGGGATAAAAAGCTCAAGCAATCCGAGCGTCATTAACAACACCATAGTCAGAGGAAAGGCGAACGTAAGGGCTTCAAGTTGTATCTTACGCTCCAGTTCGTCAAGCATTTTCACCCCGCGGGCATACTGGATGAGAAAGTATGCAAACGAGCCGACAGCAAGTATTGTTATGATGATTTTAACAAACATCGGCAACTCGATTTCCTTAAGAACGAGCCGCGCAGTGAGAAACATAAGGACAAAAATTGCTGAAGCGATAAAGAACATTCTGTCCGGTTTGGCTTTAGGTGTTTGAGTGTGTACCATAAAAAATCCTAAATGATTGATAATTGTAGTTGCTGGTACAATATACAACAAGGTTTACAAAAAGTCAAGTATATTTTACATATTATATGGTAAACTTGTCAAAAATAGGTTAAAAATCTTTGTAAACAAGAGAAATAAAGCTATTTTGCTTAGAAATTTTTTTTGATTTATAGGGTCTTTATTCTTTTAATAACATCTTCAGACAGGTTATTATGAAAAAAGTATTATTAGGCACAGTCATTGGGGGAGTACTCTTGTTTCTATGGGGCGCGGTTTCACACATGTTTTTTCCATTTGCCAATGATTCGTTGAATCGTTTCGCGAATGAAGAGGCAGTTATTCAAACGCTCAAGGAGAACGCTCCAACATCAGGAATCTATTTTTTACCGTATGTTCCGATGACACAGAGCAGCATGTCAGACAGCCAGTTCAAGTCTATACAGGAAGCAGCACAGAAGAAATTGCAGCAAGGACCATTTATGCTTGCTTCCGTTCGTATGGGCGAGATGGGTTCGTACGGAACGTACTTTATCGTTCAGCTCATCACTGATATGTTGAGCGCGCTCTTTGTGTGCCTTGTGCTACTGAGCTTGAAAGAGCTATCGTACTTGAAGCAAGTAGGAATGTGTGTGATGATCGCTCTGGCAGGATTTGCTGCGCAAACCTTGCCGCAATGGAATTGGTACTCGTTCAGCAACGCGTTCACATTTGCCGAGCTGTTCGATTTGGTGTTCGGGTTTTTCTTCGCGGGGCTGGGGATGGCGAAGGTGGTGGGGAGGAAAAATCTTCAACCCGCAACCCACATAGTGGGCTGAAGATTTTAAATAATTAACTGATGTTACACAACGCAATTGCAATACCTGATATTTTTAGGTTTTCCTCTGAACTCAACCCCCCTTCTCTTATAAAGAGAAGGGGGAAGGGGGATGAGTTCGCGAGGTTAGCCTTAATTTTTAAGGTATAAAAATGCCCTTGCGTAGCATCAGTTAATAACCAGGTTTCACCCCCATATTCCAAAATGTGAAGGCGTACATGTCCGTCCATTCTTCAATTTGCTTGGTGGTGGGCTTGCCGCCGCCGTGTCCGGCTTTGGTTTCGATGCGGATGAGGACGGGATTTTCTCCTTTGTATTTTTCCTGAAGCGTGGCCATGTATTTGAAGGAATGTGCCGGTACAACCCTGTCATCATGGTCGGCAGTGGTGGCGAAGGTTGCAGGATATTGTACACCTTCTCGAATATTATGAAGAGGTGAGTATGAATAAAGATTTTTAAACTGGGTCGAGTCATCGCTTGAACCGTAATCGTCAATCCAAGCCCAGCCGATTGTAAATTTTTGATAGCGAAGCATATCCATAACACCAACTCCCGGCAGCGCAACTTTAAACAAATCGGGTCTCTGGTTGATGGTTGCACCCACTAACAAGCCGCCGTTGGAACGTCCTTCGATAGCAAGCTTTGCCCGGGAAGTATATTTTTCGGCAATAAGATATTCAGCTGCGGCGATAAAATCATTGAACACGTTCTGCTTTTTTAATTTTGTTCCTGCTTCGTGCCATTGCTCGCCGTACTCGCTGCCGCCGCGAATGTTTGCGACGGCAAAAATTCCTCCCTGCTCGAGCCAGAGCAACCGCGCAGCATTGAAGGAAGGATTAATGCTGATGTTAAAACCGCCATATCCGTACAGCCACGTGGGATTATTGCCATCGAGCGCCAAGCCTTTTTTATAGACTAAAAACATCGGAATGCGGGTTTCATCCTTGCTGTTGTAAAACACCTGCTTCGTCTCATAGCTGTCAATATCGAAATCAATTTCAGGCTTACGGTAAAGCGTAACTGCTTTAGATGCAATATCATACCTGTAGATTGAAGAAGGAGTCGTGAACGAAGTCATGGTGAAAAAGAAAAATGTGTCGTCGTTTTTGCCGCCGATTCCCCCGACCGAGCCAAGCATCGGCAAAGCAATTTCATTCTCCATCTTGCCATCCAATGAATAAACATAGACGCGGGGAGTAACATCTTTCGTATATGTGGCGAAAATTTTTCCTCCGGTCGTTCCGGCGCCCGTCAAAACTTCCGGTTTTTCGGGGAGCAGCTTTTTCCAATTCTTTTCCCCGGGGTTTTTAGAATCAATCATCAACAGCTCGCCGTTGGGAGCGTTCTTGCGGGAATAAATGAGAATCTGGTCTCCCACGTTATCCACTGCATTGAAGATTGCATCGAATGTTTCGGTAATTGCTGTAAAGCCCGTAACGCCCGATTGCATGTCGCGGAAATAAAGGGCATTCCCACGCTGCCCGGATTGCGACGCGGATAAGAATACAAACCGTTCATCTTCCGTAACGCTGCACCCGAAGAGCCGCAACGGGTGTTCTTTGTCTTCATAGACTAATTCATCTTCGCTTTGAGGCGTGCCGAGCTTGTGGTAATACACTTTATGATACTCGTTTTTGTTTGAAAGCGCTTTCGATGTGTCGGAGGGAGCGTCGTAACGGCTGTAGTAGAATCCGTTTTTGTACCAGGCGATGCCGGAAAACTTCGACCACTTGAGAGAATCGCGAAGCATCGCTTTTGTTTCGACATCCATGGCGTAAATTTCGCGCCAATCGGAGCCGCTGCGCGAAATGCTGAACGCGAATAGTTTACCATCGTGAGAGAATGCTGTGCCTGCAAGCGAGACCGTTCCATCCTCCGAAAGCTTGTTGGGATCGAGGAAAACTTCCGGTTCCGAGTCGAGATTTTTTTGAATGTAGAGAACACTCTGGTTTTGCAAGCCATCGTTTTTATAGAAGAACCAGTTCGTTCCCTGCCGGAACGGGGCGGAGTATTTCGGGTAATCCCAAATTTTTGTCAGGCGTTCTTTTATCTTGTCGCGGTAGGGGATTTTTTCAAGGTAGCCG
>SCUC01000313.1 GCA_004322375.1 Bacteroidota bacterium | reverse complement strand
CTGGTGAGCAAGGAACGCGATGTCCTCAGGAGTTACAGCCTGGAATTCGGCGGAAGCTTTCGAGTCGCGTAGAGTCTGAGAGGTAAGCCAGTTCTGGCAATACCCGCACTGGTAATCACATCCCAACATACCAAAGCTCATTGCAAGATTGCCGGGCAGTGCGTGGAAGAACGGCTTCTTCTCAATCGGGTCAAGCTGAAGCGCGGCTACGTAACCCCATGGAACATATAATTTGCCGCCGCGATTAAATCGTACTTTGCAAATCCCATCTCTCCCCTCTCCAATTGCGCAGCGATGCCCGCAAGAGTAACACTCGATGCGCCCGTTTCCAATATCTTTATATAACAATCCCTCTTTCGTTTTCTTCGAGAGAATTTCTTTTGGCGTTATTGTTTGTGTCACGTTCATGATGTTCGTCACCGATTCCTTCTCTAATATACAGGAATTTCTTTGTAAGGTCAATCTTGTGACTTAAACATTTGTGTAGGTTTTCGTTTTTTAGTATCTTATAGCGTAAAATGGATATTTATTTATTGGATTACATAATCCGATGTAACCTTGAGATATGTTTGGCTGTCTAATGTATATACGATTTCAATTGCCTGACATTACTATGAAAGGAAGTTTACTATGAAAATGAAGATTCTGATTATTGCCACGATTGCCATAATCATCACATTGTTGGCGTCATCGGTCGCGCACGCGCTTTCAAAAGGCAAACCAAAGAAACCTGCAAAAAGCAAGGTCAAAACAGCGTTGCTTAAGCCCGTCAAGCCTTTGCTCGATTCTTTAGCATGGATGCAAGCATGGGCACTAACCCCATGTGCGGATGACAGCTTAAGTATGACTGCGATGTCCTTAATTCGCGAAGTCAATCAATGGACAAAAACAAAATATCGAAAAGGCGGAACATCAAAGAAAGGTGTGGATTGCTCAGGCTTTGTATTGAATATTTTTAAGAACGCTTTTTCTTTTCCCTTACCCCGTACGTCAAGAGAACAATATACCGTCGGCGAAACAGTTGAAAAATCTGAACTGAAACCGGGGGATCTGGTTTTCTTTCAATCGAAGAAAAAACGCATCAACCATGTCGGGATTTACTTAGGGAATGGACAGTTTGTTCACTCCGCACGGAAAGCAGGCGTAACTCTCAGCTCGCTTGCAAGCACGTACTACTCGAAGTATTACGCAGGAGCAAAAAGAATTCTCGGGTTAGATTTTGCAGCGAATCAAATCGAAGATAATTCGCTATTAACACAGTAAGGATATCAAGAGAAGGGCGATTGAAAAAATCGCCCTTTCTGTTTATTGCATTCCCGCAAGTTTACGTAACGTCTCTAAATTCATCCTGTCCTCCTCCAAATCTTCTCCCTTGGGTGTTTCAAGTATCTTGGGAATAGTGACAAATCGCGTATCCCGCATCAAGCAACGAAATCCCGCTTCTCCGATTGCCCCCTTTCCGATATGCTCGTGACGATCAACCCGTGAGCCTAACAGTTTCTTAGAATCATTAGCGTGGAAAGCAACAAGCCGATTTAAACCGATAATCTCATCGAATAGTGTTATGGTAGCTTCGTATCCTTCATCCGTACTAATATCATACCCTGCAGCAAATACATGACAGGTATCAATACACACTGCCATTCGTTCAGGCTCATCCACACCTTCAATTATTTTCTTCAAATGCTCGAACCGATAACCGATTGCAGAACCTTGTCCCGCTGTAGTTTCAAGAATGCTCGACACACGAACTCCCTTTGTTTGTTCGTGAGCTATGTTCAGGGATTCAATAATACCCTTGATTCCCTCCTCCTCCCCTTTGCCTCCGTGCGAACCGGGATGGAAATTCAAATACGGGATACCCAGCATCTCACAACGTTTCAGCTCATCAATAAATGCTTCTCTTGATTTCCTCAACGTTTCCTTATTGCTTGCACACAGGTTTATCAAATAACAAGAATGAGCAACTACAGGCGAGATATTTGATTCCAACTGTGAAGTTTTGTAGTTTGTGATATCTTCGCCGGTAAGCGGCTTAGCGCGCCATTGCGTGTTGTTTTTCGTGAATACTTGAAGCGTTCTACACCCGACAGATTCACCCCGTTCGAATGCCTTGTAAATGCCACCTGCGATGGACTCGTGAGCACCAATAAGTGGTTCGGGATTTGTTGTTTGGTGTTTAGTTTTTTTTGTTTCAGGTTTCATGCATCAAGTAAAAAGTCAAAAGGAAAAAGTAATAAAAATAATATTAATTATCATTCATCTGTGTTCACTGAAATTGTCGAACTTCGGATGCATATAATAAGTACGAGACCGATAATTACCAAATGACAAATAATGAATGACTGAAAACGAAGTACAAAGTACTAAGAACAAAGTACAAATGTTAAACTAACCACTCACGAAAAATGAACATACTTGAAAAGCTGTCAAGAAAGAAAACCAAGATTGTCATCGGCTTAATGTCCGGCACATCAGCAGATGGCATTGACACAGCATTAGTAACTATCAAAAAATCCGGCTTGAACACCAAAGTGAAGCTAAAAGAATTTCATACCTTCCCCTATCCTGCCGGATTCAAACAATTTCTTCTAAGAAATTCTCAGGCTGAGACTACGCGAATAGATGATATCGCTCGATTAAATTTTTTAATTGGAGAATTTTTTGCCGATGCAGCAATTGCGATATGTAAGAAAGCAAAAATACCACTCTCTGATGTTGACCTTATCGGTTCGCACGGACAAACTATCCATCATCTTCCTCAAAAGAAGAAGATATTCGGAAAAAAAATTCGCGCGACAATCCAAATCGGCGAACCGGCAGTAATTGCAAAACGGACGGGCGTTGTTACAGTTGGCGATTT
This sequence comes from Bacteroidota bacterium, assembly GCA_004322375.1. Classification (GTDB taxonomy): domain Bacteria; phylum Bacteroidota; class Ignavibacteria; order UBA10030; family SZUA-254; genus FW602-bin19. The sequence goes on along the minus strand of SCUC01000313.1, from coordinate 2,730 downwards.
CCGCGTTGCCGATATTGCAGTCGGAGGCTCCGGCGCACCCCTCGTGCCTTATATTGATTATTTATTATTTCGCTCCGACAAGCTCAATCGGGCTTTGCTGAATATCGGAGGAATCGCCAACGTTACCGCACTTTCTGCAGGCTGTTCCGTTGACGATGTGTTCGCATTCGATACAGGACCGGGAAATATGGTGATAGATAGCTTGATGAATTATTACTTTAACCTGCCCTACGATAAAAATGGAAAAGTTGCCTCGAAAGGGAAAATTCTCCCGGAACTTCTATGGTGGATGTTGAGTCATTCTTACATTTCAAAAAAGCCGCCAAAATCCACAGGAAGAGAAGTGTTTGGAGAGACCTTTGTTAATGAAATTCTCTTAAGAGCAAAAAAGGAATCGAGAGAAGATATTATTGCCACTGTGACAGAGTTTACCGCGCTTTCGATATTCCAGAACTATGTTTACTTCATCAAAAAGTTGTGTAATGTGGATGAATTGATAGTCAGCGGTGGCGGCGTCCATAACAGTTATTTAATGAACACACTTATGAAATATTTTGAGGGAGTGAATGTGTTTCGAATTGATGATTTCGGTTTATCCTCCGATGCGAAGGAGGCAGTTGCATTTGCCATCCTTGCTAATGAAACGATTTCAGGCAATGCCGGTAATATGGTTCAGGCAACAGGGGCTGAAAGGAGAACAGTGCTGGGGAAGGTATGTTTTGGTAACTAAGTTTTCTAAAACAAGCAAAGTTAGGTCAATAATCCCTTGTAAAAAAGAAATACAAAAACACCATCGCCGCAGTCAGCTGAACCAGCCTGTACCAGTTCGTCTGCTTCATCTTGAGATAATTCCAACCCCAAGCGAACAGATAAAAGAACAACGTTAGAAGAAGCAAAACGCCGAGAGATTCTGCCACGTTCATGCTCATGCCGGCAATAGTGGTTAAATTTTCTTTTGCATTCAAGACCGAGCCGTATAATATGGGAAGATGCAGCACATACACGAGCAACGATTCCCTCCCTATCACTGTCCACCATGGATTGGACGATGCAATTGATTGAGAAAAGAACCAGACCGTTGAGGTTATCAGGAACAACGCCCCTATCCGAATGAAAAAATATGTCGGGCAAGTGTACCAAAAGTCATGAGCACCATACTCATGACCGGGAATTGCTTCGAGCAACAATCCCACTATAATCATCCCAAGTCCGGCAAGCGCTAGATTTCGTATGAATCGTTTCTCCCTCCCATTCTGCACCGCGACTAAAAATTCCCATGATGTGATTACCCCTGCATAAAGAAATCCTACAAACGGGAAGAGCGGGAATTGTGAGCCGTTGTTCATATTCAGCAACTGCGCGATAGCAAGCGGAAGAGTCCCCACCCAATCAATATCCCACATGATGGGAGTTAGCAAGCCGAGAGCGAGGCTCATCGCGATTACTAAGTAATAAAACAAGCTCTCTTTCTTGAAAAAGAAGAGTAGTCCATGTAGCGAGAGCAGCCCGATACCGATACACGCAAGCACATCGCATTGAAACAGCTGCAAGTAATTCTGGATTGTTCCCTCCATGAGTATTTTTCGGAAAGAATTAAACGGCAAATGAATTGCAAGCCCAAGACCGATGATGATGAGAAAACGCCCCACGCGGCGCGCAAGTGGCGAACCCCAGCTATGATATTCAGTCCAGCGTTTTCGCGTGGAGATAACAAATGTTAATCCCGCTCCGAAAAGAAACGCGGGCGCGCTCAACCCATGAAAAAATTCATGAAACGTGAACCATCCCGTTGCCTGTATTTCAGGTGTCAGAAGGGCGCGAATCACATGCCCCTCCAACATCAAAAGGATGATGCACGTTCTATAAACATCAATGAAGAGATAACGGTGTTTACGTTCAACAGGTTGTGTGGACATTAAATCACAAAATGCAATACGCGTTTAGGCAAATGCAAAATTCAAAATGAAAAATGCAAAAAGGTATTCGTTATTAGGCTGTTCCTAGCAAAAACAGATGTATTACACTTAAATTGTTCACCCAAGACATTCATCTCATATCCCATATCTCACATCTCCTATCGAATTTTAAGTATAAAGCATCCAGACTAACTGCCCATTGCACAATTTATTGCAACAGTAGAAACGATATCTTCAACGCTGCACCCACGCGATAAATCGAAGGCGGGCTTTTTCAATCCTTGAACGACAGGACCTATTGCTTCTGCATTGCCGAGCCGTTGCGCGAGCTTGTAGCCGATGTTGCCCGCGTTCAAATCCGGGAAGATGAGGACATTTGCATTGCCTCCTACAGAACTGCCGGGAGCTTTCGATTGAGCGACTTTGGGAACGATTGCCGCATCGAGTTGCAACTCGCCATCAACGAGAAGTGTCGGAGCCTTTTGTTTAACAATTTTTGTCGCTTGCTGTACTTTCTCGACAAAAGGATGACTCGCGCTCCCTTTCGTGGAAAAGGAAAGCATTGCTACACGCGGTTCTTCACCCGTGAGCTTTTGGTGATTTTCTGCTGTAGAGATGGCAATATCTGCAAGCTGCTCAACAGTTGGGTCAGGGACAACTGCGCAATCGGCAAACGAGAATACTTTGTGCGGGAAGACCATCAGGAAAAAGCTGGAGACGATGCTGATGCCTTCTTTCATGCCGATGACTTGAATTCCTGCGCGCAATACATCGCCTGTTGTTGAGAGCGAGCCTGCAACGCTGCCGGCAGCCA
>SCUC01000036.1 GCA_004322375.1 Bacteroidota bacterium | reverse complement strand
GCTCGATCGCGGCTCTCTTGCAGAAGCCATGCGCTCGAGCATCACCGTGCCGTTATTATATACTCCTCTCGAGCGTGATTCGATGGCGCTCGTTGACGGCGGCTTGATCTCCAACATTCCTGTAGATGTTGCGCGGCAGGAACAATGCGATATTGTCATTGCCGTTAATTCCAGCAGCGGGTTTCGAGAAGCAGACCAGATGCAGGTTCCATGGGAAATCGCTGATCAAATCATGACAATCATAATGCAACAACCCAATAAGCAGCAACTTGCCAATGCCGACGTTGTCATCGTTCCTGAAGTTGGAGAACGCATTGTTTCAGATTTTTCAAACATAGATTCGCTCGTAGCGGCGGGAGAACGCGCAGGCGAAGCCCAGTTGAATAAAATTGCAGAGCTTATTAAGAACAAGGAAACAGCCAAGCATTCCGGCGAAGAAGAACTTCTTCAACATCCCCGCGTCGAGGTGGTTGGTAAATTTATCCCCGAAAACCAAAAACAAGCTCTGATTTCCTCGGCGCAAGGAGACAACATTACGACTCTTGCTATAGAACAAAAACTTACCGAATTGAGTGAGTCAGGCATCTATCAGGACGTCTATGCTGAAATCATCAAGGAAGGTTCTACGACAAGGGTTGTTTACCATCTTACGATGATGCCCATTATACAGCATGTTGATTTTACGGGGAACTCGGTTTTTTCAAGAGAAGATATACAATCTATAGTTCAAGACCTTGAAGGCACTACGCTGAAGTATGAAAAAATTCAGAAAACACTGGAAGCTGTTCTTGAAATGTATCGTCAGGCACAATATTCCCTTACCCGCATTACGGATGTTGCTGTAGATGAAAAACATGGGAATGTTCGTTTTACGATAAACGAAGGCATTCTCCATGATGTAGTATGCAGGGGAAATTACCGTTCTCAAGATTACGTCATACGTCGCGAGTTTCCGTGGGAATATGGAGACGTTTTCAATCTTTCAAAAGCAAAAACCGGACTGACTAATATTTCCAGCACCGGATTGTTCGAGTATATTCTGATGGATGTTGTTTACAAAGAAGATGAACCGACTGTTATGCTAAAAGTGAAAGAACGAAGCGCGGAATTACTCCGGTTAGGCATTCATGCCGATGATGAGCATGACATCGTCGGCACAATCGAATTACGTGACGCTAATTTCCGCGGAGCAGGTGAAGAGTTGAGCATTCTCACGCGATACGGTAATCGCGATCGTGTCGCGCGCGCAGAGTATCGGGCGAACAGACTCTTCAGAACATATCTCACGTTTGATTTCAAAGGATACGCATATTCCCGCGATGTGCTTACCTATAGAGATGAGCCATCCTCTTCCATCGAACGGTGGGAACGGAAAGAGGAAGGTAAATACCGTGAAACAAGAATCGGCGGTTCGTTCACGTTCGGGACTCAGCTTGCCCGATTGGGGGATGTTACCGCCGAGATACGGACAGAACGTCAGCGAACGTCGGGAATTTCCGGACAGGGCTACACAAATGAAGATTATCGTTTTGTCGGCTTCAAGCTGCAAACAACACTAGACACTGAAAATAAATTTATTTTCCCTACGGAAGGACTCTATTTGACCGTCGCATACGAAAATGCGCTGAAGGGACTTGGAAGCGAAGTTTCATTCACAAAAATCACCGCTTCCTGGAGCGCGTATCACACGCTCTTTAACAAGCATACAATACATCCTCATGTTATGCTGGGCTTTGCCGATGAAACTCTACCGCTTGCAGAACAGTTTAGTCTCGGCGGTTTGGAATCCTTCTTCGGATTACGTGAGGATGATAAGCGCGGCAG
>SCUC01000312.1 GCA_004322375.1 Bacteroidota bacterium | reverse complement strand
ATGCAATGTGATGAGATTGATTGCACCCCCAACAGCGTCCGCACCAATGACCGATGATAAGCCCCCTTGAAGTATTTCAAGCCGTTCGATTTGTTCAAGAGGAAACATGCTAAAATCCAATAGCCCATTCTGCTGCGAGCTGATTCTCATTCCATTTAAAAGCACAACGCTATGTTCCGAGCCTAATCCGCGTTGCGAGATAGTTTTAATTCCCGATGCGCCTCCATAATTCTTGATGAAAATTCCTTGATGATGAGAAATCAAATCACTGACGAACAATGCAGAAGATGTTTCAATATCTTCCCGCGTTATTCGCTGTACCGATGTGCTTGATTGGTTGTACAATCGTTCTGCCCTGATTACGACTTCACCGTATCGGTACGTTTTCGTCGTATCATCGGAGAGATGTTCTTGAGAGAACAAGTTTTCAAGTCTTATAGAATGAACCGCAATCATGATTAACCATATTGTAACCAATTTTTTTAATATCAAAAAACGTTTTTTCGACAAAACTTTCATTATTCTATCCTCGCATGGTAAACAAAAAAGCCCAACCTCCGCGTGGAAATTGGGCATAATGAAAGAATTTCATCATTGGTACCCTTTATTCTTCCCGCGAAGATTCTTAGGCAGCACTACATGTCGGTCTCCTGGCTTACCTGATTTTCGGCGATCTTCCCATCCACTAGGATAGTGATATAGTGAACCGAAAATGTTCCGAATATTCGGAGAGGTATACAGTTGCGGGGCAGCTTCCGATTTGCACGGAATTCCCTGAGGCAGTTTCCCGCCTCTACATGTAGTGTATGTGATTTATTGAATCAAATATACAGCCTTGTGCACAAATATACAATTCTTTTCCTACCATTTTTTGATGTTTCAAATTTCTTGACTTTTTTCATACCGATATTTGTAAATCGCGTTTAGTTTTCTTAATATTGCACATCATGTAGGCGGTTCTTTCCTTTGTTACACCATCACTCCGGCAGTTCTTTTCATAATTAAATTCTATCTATTATTCACAATACAAAGAATTGTCATGAAAAAATACATTCTTATTATCCCTCTTCTTCTCGCAGTAACTGCAAATCTTTTATACAGTCAATTTTACATTGGTCCGCACGTTGGCTTTAAATCTTCCGGCTTAAAAGGAGCGTACAAGCTAACGACACAAGGCGCCGGAACACAAACCGGCAACGTTGTGGATGCCGGAAAAACAGGGTTTAATTTCGGTCTGCAAACAGGATACCAGGTCTTTCCGCCCGAATTTGCAGGTGGTTGGTATAAGCTGGATATCAATCTCGATGCTTCCTACTCCTCATTTGCGTATTTTGAGGAAGCATACAACAGTCAATTTGGGGCGGGAAAATTTGGCGCTGACGGTCTTAGCGGCGGCTCTACGATGATTATCTCCTTAGATGTGATGCCTATCCATCGGTTAACGATGCCGAATTTCACATTGCTTTCACCCTATGCGGGAATCGGTTTAGGCATGAATATCATGAGCACAAAAGATATTAGCGTAGGACCCCCTAATCAACCGGGGACACTCACCGGTGCGGGTGAATTTAAAATCGGGTTGCTCGTATTTTATGGCTGCACCATACAAGCTTCCGATATGATTCAGCCCTATCTCCAGCTAAAGCATTATGTTCCCTTCGGCAGCGATACCAAATTCACGAATGAAGCGCAAGGTCAAATTGTTGCGGGCGGCGGCACGACAAAATATGAAACCGCGATTCAGGATGTGCCGGGGTATTTCGGACTTTCCGCGGGAGTCCGTTTTGTGTTTGATACAAAGTAGTAACTCCACTACCGATAATAAAAAAGGCTGTCTCCTGCATAACGAAACACAACCACGTTATGCAAAGGGATAGCCTTTTTTATTTTATATCTTGAATCCTCAGTCCTGCGACTTACCTCTTACATCCAGCAACTTACATCGAGTTATATCAACTCCATCCTATGTTCTTTCACCCACTCCTTCACATAGCTGACAATATCTATAGTTGATGCGCCGGGAGTAAATAACGCGCCAACGCCCATCGCCTTCAACGATTTCATATCATCTTCAGGAATTATTCCTCCGCCAAAAAGCAATACATCCATTAATCCCTTATCTTTCATCAGGTTCAACACCCGCGGAAAAATGGTCATATGCGCGCCGCTCAACAGACTAATGCCAATGGCATCAACATCCTCTTGCAAAGCGGCTTCAACAATCATTTCGGGAGTTTTACGGAGACCGGTGTAAATTACTTCCATTCCCGCATCGCGCAACGCTGCTGCAACCACCTTAGCTCCCCGGTCATGCCCATCTAAGCCTGCTTTTGCCACCAAAACTCGAATTTTTCGTTCCATATTTAAAGAAGTCCTAACTGTTTTTGAAACTTTTCCATTACAAGATAAAATTTCGCGAGCGGAAATCCAACCACGTTATAATAACATCCTTCTATCCGTTCCACAAATACCGCGCCGTAATCATCTTGAATGCCGTACGCTCCCGCTTTATCCATTGGCGAGCCGGCTCTCACATATTCTTCAATTTCATTGTTGGCAAGCTCTCGGAATGTTACTTTCGTTATTTCATGGGCAAGTATTGAAGCATCTGAAGGTTTATCATAAAGACAAAATCCCGTATAAACGAGATGTGTGTTTCCGCTGAGCTTCGAAAGCATCGAAACCGCCTCATCGAACGAAAGAGGTTTATTGAGAATCTCGCCATTAAGCACAACGGTTGTATCCGCACCGATGATGATGCCATCGCCAATGTTCCTGCCGACTGCTTTCGCTTTTTCAAATGCAATTCGCTCGACATTCTCATTCACGCTTTCAGTTGCATTGAATGTTTCATCTACGCCGCTCTCAACAACCTTGAATTGTAACCCGATTTGCCTGAGAAGGTGTTGCCTCCGCGCAGATGCCGATGCAAGTATAAGTGGTTTTTTAATTATCATTATGTTTATGTATTATAGATTTGGAAACGCAACCATGAGGGTTGCGCCCACGGCAAAATTTCTCTTTTGTAACGACATCGAAATGGGCGAGGGGGAATCAACATAAACAAAAAGAGCGAAACAAACGTCTCGCTCTAAAAAATAAGACAATAAAATCATGTACTCAACGGAAAAGCGCTTTAATGCTTCCCCACGTCTTGCGAACGCCTGATACAGAGTGCGTTACACTGACCGGACCCACATACAATGGATTCGCTCCGTTTGAGAAAACAACCTTTATCCTGTACTGATACAACGATGTTACTTTCATCATCGCAGAGTAATCAACAAATTCGTACACCGATTGACCGCGTGGTTCCAACGAAACAATGGGTTGAAATTCGCCATCGGTGTTGCTCCGTTTTTCGATTTCGTAGCGGGCAACATTGGCTTCGCTCTCGACAATCCAACGGAGGGTAACATTCATGCCATCGCTTGTGGCTTGAAATGATCCTTCCTTGATAACTTCCGAGAACGCGGCAACTGAAAAAACGGCGACGAGAAAAACCACAATTACTATCCGCATGACCCCTGCCTTCTGTATATTGTTAATTGTTTGATTCATATTCTCTGGTGCGCGAGGCGAGACTTGAACTCGCATGCCCTTTCGGGCGCCACCCCCTCAAGATGGTGTGTCTGCCAGTTCCACCACTCGCGCAAAAATTCCAAAACACAAATCCCAAATTACAGCTAAATTTCAAAACACAACTTTCAAAAATGTACTTAGCCTCCCGGAATTAGGAGTTTTTTTTGAATTTGTTTTCTGAATATTGGGATTTTCTATACCCACGTAAGATACAAAAAATATTGCCAATTTGTCAATTCTTTCCGGGGAATAATTAACCAATTGGTAGTGTGAGCCCGGTTGGGATCGAACCAACGGCCCTTTGCTTAAAAGGCAAATGCTCTACCACTGAGCTACGGGCTCAAAACTTGATTTGTTTCGGACAACCTGAGTATAACGAAAGGAATTTCTGCACTGAATTGCTTTATACTCCGCATTTGTACTCAAAATTGAGCAATAATATAGCATTTTTCGGGGAGATTTACAATTGTCTCATTGTAGGGCGACTTACCAAGTCGCCCTATATTCGTCTCCTTAGAAATTCGAGCAATCTTTGGTATTCATCAGACAAGCGATACCGTTCACGCCTATAAATACTAAGTAAAGGTGGTATTAGGTCATCTGATGTATCATCAATGATAAATGGAATCACTTTTTGTTCTGTTTGTTTTGTAAAAATTCTTTGTAATATCGCTTGATATTCAACTCGTGACCACCCTGACTTTAACTGGTTTTGACTTATACATACTACGATATTTCTGCTATTCAGGATTCCATCCGTTATTTTGTCAATGATATTATCCCCCGGTCTTATTTGCTCACTATCGAGCCAATACGATATGCCCTTATCCCATAGATCAACTGTTATCAGACGAAGCACATCAGAATCCTCGGACGAATGACACAAAAACACTTCCCAACGGAATACATTTTTTCTAACGTTTTCAGGCACTATTCCATCCAGAAGGTCTTTTACTTTGTAGTTTTTTTTCAGTTTGCCTACAAAATATTCTTCCTTTCCACTTTCTTCATACCCGATGAGCTCATCATATTCCAGAGCATAGCCATCAACATCCGGTAAGGGGAGCCACTCGGTAACGTTTAGTTTTTCAAAGCTTCCTCGTATGTCATGGATTGTTTTTCTGATGTACGCAAAATGTTCTCTCTTTCGTTTGCCGCTTACGGTTACGTTAATTTTTCGTTCTTTCATATCGGCAATAACAATTGCTGTAGTATCGAATTCTTTCACATAGAGAACTACGCCTGTTCTCCACCGCAAGTCAGCTTTAATATCTTCGTGCATGCGAACTATAAACCGGGGCATAATGGAACGGGGGAGTAAATCTTCGAATTGCAAATAAAATTTCAAGACGCTTCCTTCATGCGCAGGGAGCGGCGGTTGCTGAATATCCAACAACTCAGAGATTAAATACGTATCCTTTACTTTCAGGGGATAACTTAGCTCAAATTTTTCCATCAATTCCAGGATGAACGGGAAGACCGAAGGGTCATAGGTATAATCATCCTTCCCCTCTTTCTTCATGATTTCTTTGAGCCAATCTTCCTTCAATATTCCATGGCTATCAGCCACTTTCTTCGAGGTAATGATTTTATATGCCGCGCGCGATGCCCATCTCGGCTGAAGAATGTGCATATCCTGCAGCTTGACATCCTTAAAATGGACAACAATTCCAAGGTCGTTCAGATATTCTGCTAATGTTTCTCTTGAGTTCGTCTCGCTGATTCCTTCCTCAGCACAAAATCCCTCGTAGGTATGTTGAGAAATAAACGGCTCTGTCATTTCTTCAAGTGTATTCTTGACGGGAAGCCAGCTTTTCAGGAATCCTGTTGAGAGTATTTCTACTTCATTTAAAGCTTGGATGATGCCTTTTTTCAGTTCGTTAATCCCGAGCTTTTTTCCGAAACATGCGGTCTTGTAAAACCCCTTGATAAATTTATATTTCTCCTGTAAAAATCGCCTGTCCACGTCAAAAGCAGGATTGGTATCAATTTTATTGAGAACGACCAGCACGGGAGAATTTCCCCCGAAGCTCTCGATATGCTTGAGCCAGTATTCCGGGTCTTCATCCCTCCTCCCATCGAGAACTAAGATGTAGAGACATCGTTTTGAGAGGAAAAATTGATGAGTCGAGTGCATCATTTCCTGACCGCCAAAATCCCAATACTTCAGCTTGACGTTCTTCTTCTTATGTCTAACCTCCTGCTTGCTAATGTTGATATAATGCGTGGCTTGTTCCTTTTTGTTAGGCTTTTCTCCCTTGAGGCATTTGACGAGAGTCGTTTTTCCCACCTCCCCATGCCCTACCAGCAACACTTTTACTTCATTGATGTAAATTTTTTCTTCTTTAAACCATTCTTGTATGGCTTTAATACCCTTGTTTACAATTTCACGAGGAGGATTTTCTATAGGGTTGTTTTCTAAATATACATTTGTAAGTTTTGTCAAGCCTTTCAACGCACCAATATCGCTCAGTTGATTATCGCGTAAATCTAAAGTAGTCAGGTTGGTCAAACCACTTAGCGGCGTAATATTGTTCAGTTGATTATTGCTTAAAAACAAGTAAGTCAGGTTAGTCAAACCACTTAGGGGCGTAATATCGCTCAGTTGAGTATTGTGTAAATACAAGTAAGTCAGGTTGGTCAAGCCACTTAGCGGCGTAATATCGCGCAGTTGAGTATCGTCTAAATACAAAGTAGTCAGGTTGGTCAAACCACTTAGCGGCGTAATATCGCGCAGTTGAGTATTGGTTAAATCCAAAATAGTCAGGTTGTTCAAACCACTTAGCGGCGTAATATCGCTCAGTTGAGTAGTGCTTAAATACAAGTCAGTCAGGTTGGTCAAACCACTGAGCGGTGTAATATCGCTCAGTTGAGTATTGTCTAAATACAAAGTAGTCAGTTTGGTTAAACCACTTAGGGGCGTAATATCGCTCAGTTGAGTAGTGCTTAAATACAAGTCAGTCAGGTTGGTCAAAACGATCAGTGCAGATGCGATATCTTTTAGTTCTTTTAATTCGCAATCTTGAAGGTTTACACCAGTAACTTTTTTATCATCATTTACTGTATAACCGTTTCCTTCCCACATTTGTTTTAACAGGTGTAGTTTTTTTCCTACAATTTTTTCTAATTTTTTTATTATCTCTACATCAGTCATAAAAAACTCTTAAAAAGTAATAGTGTGTGTGTTGTGTATTTCAAATTTGTCACTCTGCCAAAACGGTAAAAGAACTCCGACTTCTGTAACGAATAAGAAAAAAAATAATTGAGAATTTCTTCAGAATTCAATGTTGAAGAAGTCGGAGTCCTTCTATTTCTCATGACAGAATCCGACCAATCAATACTCCAAAAATCCATAACTCCACCACCGACATCTCACATCGCATATCCCATATCCCAAATCGCATATCCTCGCGTCAATCTAAAATCCAAAATCCCGACG
>SCUC01000035.1 GCA_004322375.1 Bacteroidota bacterium | reverse complement strand
GTGGAGTGAAGAATCTCGAAACTTTCGGGTTTTGGAGATGTTTCACTACACCAACATGACAATGGAGTGGTTTTTAAAGCCTTCTATGACAATGTAATACAGTCGTTGACCAATATCATTACTTCAACAATATTAATTTAGCGCCCGACTACCCCTGCTTATGATGCACTGGCTTTTTGTTCTCGGCAGTCTTTTGTTTACATCTGTTTTTCTGCTGGTTCAATACTACTTATACAGACGAATTAAGAGGTATTTAAAAGAAATCAAGGCTCAACGCTGGCAACAACTATCAGCGTCCGGTTTGTTTATTCTTTTTAATATACCGCTTATTATTATAGCGATTTGGAGACCGCGGATTTCGACGCTCCCCTACTGGTTTATCCTTACAGGCGTAATGCCGTTTTATATCTGGCATGCATCGCTATTTGCGCTTTTTTTCTTCCTCATGCTTGGAAAGCTTATGAAACTGCCGGTTGTCGGTGCAATGTGGTTAAGGAAAAAGCTTAAGAGCCATTCGCCCTCCGATATTCAAACGGAAAGAGAACAAGAATTTCCTTACAGCCCTGAACGCCGCGTTCTCCTGCAACGGGGCATTCTACTCCTCACAGGAGCAACCTTTACCAGCACAATCTACGGAACATTCAGACGGCATGACTACGAGCTGCTCAGTCAGGAAATTCCTATAAAGGGTTTACCGGCAGAATTGAACGGATTCACGATTGCATTGACAAGCGACGTCCACTCAAGCGTCTTCATGTGGAAAGCGCGGATGATTGAATATGCTCAAGCGATTAACTCTGTCGCTGCCGACATGATTCTGGTTACAGGCGATTTTGTTACGATGCAGGTTGAGGAAGTGTATCCCTTCGGAGAAGCCTTTTCAATATTGAAAGCGCCACATGGCGTATATGGCGTGTTAGGCAATCACGATTTTTACACACGGCAGGTTGATACTATTGCAAAAGAAGTCAACGCATGTGGTATAACCCTGCTCCGGAATAATAGCATTAAAATTGAGAAGAATGGTAAATCGTTTTTCCTCCTTGGTGTTGATGATATTGGAACGCACGCTCAGGCAAACAAAGTAATTGGACAAGCATTAGAACATACTACTGACGATGTTCCAAAAATATTAATGTGTCACCGACCTTATTTTTTTGAAGTAGCTGCGAAAAAGGGAGTTGCTTTAACGTTAAGCGGGCACACTCATGGAGGGCAGGTGGTTTTCTTTAGAACAAGCAACAATGTTATTTCGCCTGCTCGAATGGCATCTCCTTATGTTTCCGGTCTCTACTCCCTCGGGGAGAATAGCCTCTATGTCAACCGTGGCTTAGGCACGGTAGGCATACCGGTACGAATAAATTGTCCTCCTGAAATTACAAAAATTAAGCTCGTAAGCGCTTAACAGATAAGCCATCCCGGAAGTTTTACCCAAGTCTATCTCCAAAATTACATCAAAAAAAAAAAGCCAACCCTTTTAAGGGTTGGCTTTTCTGCATTTTTAATTTTGCATTATTTGATGAGCATCATCTTCTTTACGTTCTGGAACGATGTTGCCGACTCACGACCAATAGAGGAAATACGATAGAAATATGCGCCGCTTGCAAAGCTGCTCGCATTAAATTCTACCGACTGGTATCCTGCTTTGTATCCTTCATTATCA
>SCUC01000311.1 GCA_004322375.1 Bacteroidota bacterium | reverse complement strand
CCAGTAATTCTTTCGGTTCCTGAAAATACTGATTGGATACTCTACGAGCTGTAAGCCTGCTTTCGCAGGTATGACAAAACACTTTTTTATGTAAAGTCAGGTCTTCCATCTTGACTCAAAAGTCCTGACTAAACGAAACAAAAAGGAAAATCAATATGATGTCATTAGAAGGAAAAGTAAGCATAATCACCGGCGGCTCGCGCGGCATTGGCGCAGCGACTGCGTTGCTGCTCGCAAAAGCGGGCGCGCAGGTTGTCGTCAATTATGTAAAGAACCATGAGCAGGCTCTCGCGGTTGTCCGTTCAATTCAGGATAAAGGAGGAAAAGCAGTTACGCATCAAGCCGATGTAAGCAAGGCAAGCGAAGCCGCCGGATTGGTAGAACGCGCGATTATTGAATTCGGCAAGGTGGACATTGTCGTGAACAACGCCGGCATCTGGACCTTTGCAGAAATCGGTTCTACTCCCGAATCAATCTGGGATGAAACGATTGACGTGAATCTCAAAGGGGTGTTCAATATTTGCAATGCCGTTGTTCCTTACTTTAAAAAGCAGGGGGGCGGGAAGATTATCAACATCACTTCTACTGCGGGACTGCGCGGGGAAGCGTTTCACTCACACTACGCGGCTTCCAAAGGAGGCGTGCAGGCGTTTACAAAATCTCTGGCAACCGAGCTTGCGCCCCATAATATTTTAGTCAACAACGTCGCGCCCGGCTGGGTTGATACCGAGTTGAATGAAGAAGTATTTGCCGATGAACAATTCGTCCGGCAAGTGATTGATGCAATTCCACTCAAACGCATCGCCACTGCCGAAGACGTAGCCGGCTCCATCCTCTTCCTCGCCTCCGATTTCGCGCGGCATATCACCGGAACGACGATAAATATTAATGGGGGGAGCGTGCTGGTGTGATTTCAATGCAAAATGAAGAAACTTCAAGAGTTGTTTACATAATAACTCGTTACTGATACGCGTAGGAAGATAATGACAGCTAACAAAATACGGGAATATCCGAAATCTAAAAATAGTTATGCAATTACTTCTTTTGATCGTTGCTGTCGCTTTTCAACCCTCTTCAAAAAAACAGCTAATCGAGGATTCCGGGAAATTCGCTCCACTTGTTTCTGGTATGCCTCTTTTTCATCAACATCACGGTACTCATTCAAAATCTCTTCTTGAATGCCTCGTTTCATCTCGACACAATCAAACTTTTTTTGGCTTGTTCATCATTATGAAAACTTCATAGTTAAAGCAGTATAAGGTATTGCTTTTGTGAGAAGAAAGCAAAGAATATTTCCAGTCCACGTTTTCAACTCTCCCCTAATTTTGCTACATTCTTCAACCATTATTTGAAGAATACCAATGCAATTTTCCTCTCCCCCGTATGTTACCGGACTCAAATGCCTCATCTGCGGCGCGACCTATGCGCATGGGAACGTTTTTACCTGCCCCAGGTGCGGCATCGAAGGCATCCTTGACGTTCAGTACGATTACAGCAAAATTGACAATTCACAATTCACAATTCATAATTCGCCATTGAACATCTGGCGTTACAATAACCTATTGCCCGTCTCCCCCGACCTTCATCCCCCTCATCTTCACGTCGGCTGGACTCCGGTCTATGATGCAAAACGCTTGGCAAAGCATCTCGGCGTCAGGAAATTATTTATCAAAGATGACGGGCGCAATCCCAGCAATTCATTCAAAGACCGTGCAAGCTCTGTCGGCGTGATGAAGGCGCTGGAGTTTGGATATAAAACGATTGCGTGCGCATCAACGGGAAATGCAGCCTCCTCGCTTGCATGCATGTCCGCGGCGGTAGGATTGCAAAGCTATATCTTCGTTCCTGCCCGCGCTCCTGAACCGAAGGTAACGCAATTACTGATTTTCGGGGCGACAGTCATTAAAGTGCAGGGAACGTACGAGCAGGCATTTGATTTGTGCCGTGAAGCGTGCGAAAAATTCGGATGGTACAACCGCAACAGCGGAACGAATCCCTTTCTTGTCGAAGGAAAAAAAACAGCCGGACTTGAAATCGCCGAGCAAATGAAGGATGACGTTCCCGATTGGGTAGTCGTTTCCGTCGGCGATGGCTGCACTATCGGCGGCATCGGCAAGGGATTGCAAGAGATGAAACGGCTTGGCGTCATTACCGGAGTTCCGAAATTGCTTGGCGTGCAGGCGGAAGGCGCGAAGCCGATGTACGAAGCATTTTATTCAGGCAAAGAATTAGTTCCCTCCGATACGAACACGATTGCCGATAGCATCGCCGTAGGTACGCCGCGCAACTGGAGAAGAGCCATACACCAAATCCGTCAATCGAACGGCGAGATGATTACGGTGTCTGATGAAGAAATTCTTGAAGCGATGCGCGCCACTGCCCGGCTCGGCGGCGTATTCGGCGAGCCTGCAGGCATTGCCAGCGCGGCAGGATTGAAAAAAGCCCTTGCCCAAAACATGATTAAGCCGCATGAATCTGCTCTTGTTGTAGTAACGGGTAACGGGTTAAAAGATATTCAATCGGCAAAGCAAGCGGCGGGAGAAGCGTTGAGCATTGCTCCCAATCTTGACGCTTTAGCTAACGCGCTTTCGGAAAAATTGGGAATGTAAATAGAGTTTAGCAGCCCACAACTTAAGTTGTGGGCTGTTTAATTTAACAAATTATATAGCCATGCTCCTAAAAAACTGCACATTACTAACCTTCTTGCCTTCTGCAATTGAAAAGGCAGACCTCCGAATTGAAAACGGATTTATCGTAGAACGAAAGAAAAACCTCGTCCCTAAACGAAATGAAGAAGTCATCAACCTTGAAGGCAAGTATATTCTCCCCGGATTGGTTAACGCTCATACGCATCTCTATTCCACTCTTGCGCGGGGAATGAGAGCACCCAGAAAGCAGCCGAAAAATTTTCTGGAAATTCTCCAGCTCATCTGGTGGAAGCTCGACCGCGCGCTTGACGATGAATCTATCTATTACAGCGCGCTTGCCGGGGCTATCGAAGCCGCACAGTGCGGGACGACAACGTTGGTTGACCATCACGCATCGCCGAAAGCAATTAAAGGCTCGCTCGATATTATCAAGCAGGCGTTGGAGGAAGTCGGTTTGCGGGGTATGCTGTGCTATGAAGTAACAGACCGCGGCGGCATGAAGGAACGCGACGCCGGATTGCTGGAAAATGAGCGGTTTATTTCCACTAACCGAAACAATACCATGTGTCGCGGACTTGTTGGCGCGCACGCCTCCTTCACGCTCGGCAATGAATCGTTGAGGCTGCTGGGCGAGATGGCGGAACGAACGAACTCCGGCGTACATATCCACGTCGCGGAAGATACAAGCGATTGCATTGACGCGGAAGAAAATTACAGATGCAGTGTTATTGAGCGATTAGAGAAGAACCATATCTTGCGGCGTGACTCTATCCTCGCACATTGCATTCATCTTGGCAGACCTGAAATCAAGAACGTGCAAAAGCATAGGTCATGGTTTGTCCATAATCCCCGCTCGAATATGAATAATTTCGTCGGGCACGCGCCCGTGCATTTGCTCGGAGAACGGGTTGCGCTGGGGACAGATGGATTTCCTGCGGATATGTTTGAAGAAGCGAGAACAGGGTTCTTTAAAAACAGGGATATGCGATATGAGATATGGGATGTGGGAAAGAAGTTTCAGGTTTCAGGTTTCAAGTCTCAGGGAAAAATGTTAGAGGGTAGGGGTTCGAAGTTTGAAAAAGAACAAATTCATGATGTAAATCTTGTAGGATTATTGCAAGGCGGACAGAGATTGGTTTCTGAAATTTTTAAACAGGATTTTGGCGGTCTTGAAAAGGGAAGTCTTGCCGATTTGCTCGTTCTCGATTACCAATCGCCAACGCCGATGACGAAAGAAAATCTTGGCGGGCATTTCTTGTTCGGAATGCGTTCTTCCATGGTCGAATCGGTGATGGTGAACGGAAAATGGATTGTGTGGAACCGCGAGCTTCCCGGTGTTGATGTGCAGAGTGTAATAGAGAAATCGGCGAAGATTGCAAAGAGGCTGTGGGAAAAGATGTAGCTTGAAATTATTGTGATTATTGATATTGAGTTTGGTAAAACTACAAAATATCAAGGTGGCTCTTCCGTAGCGATGGGTTTCATACCCATCGCTACAACTCTCCATTACTCCACGTTCTTACAACTTCTCGCCAGTAAACTCACCGGGTGCATCACTTCCATCTTTAATCCAAATTTTTTTATTCCATATTGCAGTTGCAGATGACAGCCGGGATTTGCCGTAACGACAATCTCGGCATTTGTTGTGGCAACATTGTTCATCTTTCGCTCAAGCATGTGCATGGAGTCGTCGTAGCGGAGGATGTTGTAAATGCCCGCGCTGCCGCAGCACCATGTCGCTTCAGGCAACTCGACGAATTCAATTCCCGGTATGGACTTGAGCAACGCTCTGGGCTGCGCGCTTATTTTTTGCGTATGCACTAAATGACATGCCTCGTGATACGTGATGCGCTTGCGAACAGGGCGCGCGGGAGGAATTAGCTCGATTGAGGCTAAGAATTCCGAAATATCTTTTGTCTTTGCCGATAATGTTTTCGCTTGTTCTGCGTACTGCGGGTCATCGGCTAATGCTTTTCCATACTCTTTGATGAACGCGCCGCACCCAGCGGAATCAATAACTAACGCATCAAAATCGTGTCGTAGAAATGCGTCAATGTTCGCGCGGGCAAGCTCTTTTGCCTGTTCCATCTCCCCGTTGTGCGAGTGGAGCGAGCCGCAGCATTGTTGGTTGCCGGGAATAATCACCTCGAAGCCGTTTGCCAGCAGCACGTCAATTGCATCCCGGTGAATTTGAGCAAACGCGACATTCATAATGCAGCCGGAAAGAAAGGCAACCCGACCTCGCACCTTGCTTGCAGGCATGTAGCGTTCCTGTGACGACGAATCAAACGGCTGGCTGGCAACATCCGGCATTAGAAATTGCCGTTGGTGAAGCTGTTCTGAGAACAGAGAGAGAATGCCTGATTGCTGAACAGCTTCCTGCAAGCCCGTGCTTCGATATGCCCGCAGCAACGATGCCCATGTTTTGGTCTTCCATTTCGTGCGGAGAATATTCAGCGCGGCGGATTTAATAAGCCGCTGCATGAACGGCTCTTTCCCCTGTTGAGAAATTTTCCAGCGCGCTTCTTCAACAAGTTCTCCGTATTGCACCCCGGCAGGGCAAATGGTTTGGCAAGCCTGGCAATCTAAGCAAAAATACATTTCATCAACGAACGAGCTGCCTATCTCCATGTTTTGCTCAAACACTTCTTTCATCAACCGGATACGTCCTCGCGGTGATGACTGCTCATTCAATGTTACAGTGTACGTGGGACAAACAGGCAGGCACAGCCCGCAATGCAGGCAGTGATGTAGAATGTCGTCAAGCGATTGAGTGTTCTGCATGGCATATAATATACTGCACAAGAGAATTGCAACCAATAATAGGTGGTAAGTTGTAGGTTATAGGTGGTAGGTCATAGGTCGTGGACGCAGGTTGAGCAAAAAGACGCAGTATTTGTTTAGGAGTTTCAGGTGTCTCTACGAGCCATTCTACGAACCATAGGTAGGCAAGCTTCAAGCATTGTAAATCTTACATCCTGCATCCTGTATCTTACATCCTGTATCTTGCACTGTGCAAGCCTACCGCCTATAACCTACTACCTACGACCTACTTGAGTAATAATAATTTTTTCGTCTCCTTGTAGGACAAGATGCCATCTTGTCCTATAGCCGTTAGCCTGCAAACATACACCCCGCTCGGCATCCCCGAAGCATCCCACTCCTGCATCTTGAATCCTGCATCTTGCATCCCGTCAACAAGCGTCACAACTTCCTCACCGAGGATATTGAAAATTTTCAAAC
>SCUC01000310.1 GCA_004322375.1 Bacteroidota bacterium | reverse complement strand
AACAACTCCTACCGCTATCAATACGGTAAGAAATAATATGAATCGGATTTTCATTGTAAAACTCCTTGATTGATGTTAAAGACACTTACCATAATATTTACTCTTTTGACAAGAATTTGTTACACCCGGTTGACAGAAAAAATGTTAAAAAGTGTTAAATATTTGGTATTTGGATTTCTATTGTTTAGATTTTAAGAAAATCTAAGAATACTCCAATGAATCAATTTCCAAGAATAACAATTAATCCAAAGGTTTGTCTGGGTGAACCTACAATCCGGGGAATGAGGATAACAGTATCAATAATATTAAAACAGGTAGCGGCAGGCATGAGCCATGATGAGATCATTGGAGCATACCCTGAACTTGAAAAAGATGATATTACTGAAACACTCAAATTCGCTGCCTGGTTAGCATCAGAAAAAGTAAGGAGCCTTCCTTTAACGGAACCAATCAATGTATGATATGCGCTTCTTAGCGGATATGAATATTTCACCTTTGACGGTGAATACGCTAAAGCAGGAAGGTTTCAACGTGATCCGTGTATCAGATTTGATGCCCGCTAATACTGATGATGAAATTATCCTCCCTTATGCAATTACCAATAATTATATTTTGATTACACAAGACTTGGATTTCACTGATATGTTGGCTCTTCAAGGTCTAACTAAGCCAAGTGTAATCAATATTCGGTTAGAATACCCTACCCCGGCACGAGTAGCTCGAAGAGTCTCAGATGTTGTAAAAAATTTTCAGAGTGAATTAATTACCGGATGCGTAGTCAGCGTTGACGAAATATCAGCCCGGTATAGACTTCTTCCAATCAAAGTTTAGATAGAAATCCAACACTGTGCTTTGCGTTCTACTCTAAACTCCCTCACGACTCCACTATTCCATTACTCCTCCTTTACCCCTTTGCACCTCTGCTCCCTTGCACCTCTGCTCCTCCGCTCCCCCGCTCCCCTGCTCCTCCACCCCCCACTCCCCGCTAACTTGTTTCTAAACTCAGAGTCTGTTATTTTAACAGAATCATACGTCAGAAAAAATAACACGTTGTCCTTCTCCCATAACCACAGAAATATTATCATCATGCTCATCGCTATCTTATTGATGGGCATGGGAGAAGAACTCTGGACACGGTTTATACCTAAGTACCTCCAGCTATTAGGCGCAGGGACATGGATAATAGCTATCTACGGAACAATAAAAGATTTACTCGATGGCATTTATCAGTACCCGGGAGGATGGCTCACAGACCATCTGGGCAGAAGAAAATCGTTAGTCGTTTTCACCTCGATAGCAACTGTTGGATATCTCATTTATCTTTTCAGTCCATCATATGAGTGGATTTTATTCGGAACTATTTTTGTTATGGCATGGAGCAGCCTTACCCTTCCCGCCTTCTTTGCAATTATTGGCGACAATCTTCCTCAAGAACAACGGAGCACTGCATTTGGCGTTCAGGCGTTTATAAAACGTATCCCCATCGTCATTGCCCCTGCTATCGGAGGATGGTTGATAGTTCAGGCTGGATTTTCTAATGGTATTTCACTTGCCTTAGCTTTGACAATTGTACTTTCAATTACATCCAGTGTTATCGTCCTCCGTTCGTACAGAGATGAGAACCAGCCTGTCACCGAAAAATCTAACTTTAAGCAGGTATGGGGTGAAATGGATCCATATCTCAAAAAACTACTTGTCGCGGATTGCTTTGCGCGATGGGCGGAAGGAATACCTAAAGTGTTCATTGTTCTTTATGTCTTAAATGATTTGCAGGCATCTCCATTTCAATTTGGCTTGCTCACGAGTATCCAGACGCTCACCTCGATGGCAGCATACATCCCCTTTGCACGGATGTCGGATAAGCTCAACCGTAAGCCTTTTGTTCTTGCGACGTTCATTTTTTTCGCCCTGTTTCCTCTTGTGCTTGTAAACGCGACAAGTTTTGTACTGCTTATCATTGCATTCATCACTGCCGGCTTACGAGAAATCGGTGAGCCTGCGCGTAAAGCTCAGATTACAGACCTTGCAAAAATCTCAGCGCGGGGAAGAACTGTCGGCATGTACTATCTCGTGCGCGGGATTTCCGTTTTTCCGGCATCCATCGTCGGCGGTTGGCTTTGGAGTATGCACAATACTCTTACATTTTACGTTGCCTTCGGTTTCGGTGTTATAGGTTGTATTTGGTATGCTCTGCAAGTTAAGAATTTCAACAATAACGCTCCCGCCGCCGCTGGAAAATCCTGAAGATTCTGAATGCTTGCTCGCCTCCCATAGCTCTCTGCTCTTTGCCCCAACACTCCTCCATTCCATTACTCCTCCTTTACCCCTTTGCACCCCTGCCCTTCTGCTCCTCCGCTCCTCCGCTCCTCCGCTCCTTTGCTCCTCTGCTCCCCTGCCCCTCTGCTCCTCCACACCTCCACCCCTCTGCTCATCACCCACCGTTCACAATTCAATCCTATTCAACCTCGCCGCCTCACTTCCTCGAACAATATACGCATGAACAACCCTTACCGCCTCCTTCTGACCATACCAGACAGGAAATTTAATAGCCTCTTCAAATGGCAGCCATTGAAATTCATCATGCTCATCGGAAAGAATCGGCGTCGAGCCGGCTTCAACTTGAGCTGCAAATACCGGGCACAAATTCATCGAGTCATACGCCGCATCGTAAAATTGAGTTACGTATGGCGCGACCCAAAACGCTGTTGGCTTGAGCTTTGTTTCTTCTTCAAGCTCTCGTAGCGCCGCCTCAACAGCTTTTTCCCCTTTCTCAATTGAGCCGCTTAATATTTGCCAGATATTCGGGTACAGTTTCTCTTTCTTCTGTCTGTGCAAAAGAAGATACAATGGCTTGTCCTGTTCTAACTTAAAGACGACCATTTCTATGATATTGCTCGCGATGTAAGGCATGTTTGATTTTTTTATAAGATAGGCTTTTTCAGATTAATCAAAAAGAAACCTATATTCAGAAATCCATGCTGATTATTTTGATTTCTGATTCTGCAAGATATTTCCACTCCCCCTCGTTCAAATTCTGCACTGTAAGATTACCGATTTTTGTTCTTCTCAGACTGATAACACTATACCCTAACGTCTCACACATTCTCCTGATTTGCCTGTTCTTCCCCTCAACAATTGTCATTTCAATCCAATACTCCCCGTTTTGAACATTAACAGAATTAATTTTCGCAGGCAGTAGTTCTTCGTTTTTTAATACCACCCCATTTCGAATAATTGCTTTATCCTCCTCCCTCATCGGACGGTCAATCTGAACAAGATAAGTTTTAGGAACTTTAGAGGCAGGACTGGTCAACCGTTCCCCAAGCTGATTATCATTCGTAAGAAGTAACAATCCTGTTGTATCCTTATCAAGCCTGCCTATGGGAAACACCCATTCGTTCACTCCTACCAACAAATCATAAACTGTTTTTCTATTTCGTTCATCTGAGCGTGTTGTAACAACTCCCCTTGGCTTGTTCATCAAAATGTAAACAAACTTCTTTTTTGCGATTGATTTACCATCAACAGTGATTTTGTCCTTCTTCAAATCAACCCAAACTGTTGCATCATTGACGATTTTACCATTCACCAATACTTTTCTTTGCTCAATAAGTGTTATCGCCTGAGAGCGGGAACAATAACCAAGCTTAGAAAGAGCGCGGGTAAGAGAGACTGTGTTTGGATGTCTTATACAAAATTGCATGAAATCAGTTTAAATATAATCTACGAAAAATAAAAGCCCAATTCTTTCTCAAGAATTGGGCTATCAAATTAAGCATGTCCTCATCTAAAGGAGCTGCTCTAAACTTCATGTGACATTACATCTTCATCGTAGTAATACAAGTTTCTTCGTCTCAACAAATGCGCCTGCCTGCAGGCGGTAAAAATATACACCGCTTGGTAATCCGTTAGCATTCCATTCATGTATCTTGTATCCTGCATCCTGAATCCCGTCAACAAGTGTTGCAATTTCTTCACCGAGGATGTTATACACTTTCAGACTGACATACTGGTTACTAACTACTGAATACTTAATAACAGTTAAAGGGTTGAACGGATTAGGATAATTTTGGGATAACGCATATTCTTTTGGTATAGGATTAAGTTCATCCTCCTTTACACCTACAATTGATGATGGGAGAAACATTCCATAGATATCGGCTTCGTGATAACTGGTATTCAATCTTGTAACAGAGAGTATAAAATTCCCATCAACAAATCCACCAACACCTCCAATAGGAAATTTCCCTCCCAATGTGTCAAAGAGTGTAAATGCAGTATCCAGCGGAATACCTGTAGCAGTAAAAAACCTTCCCTGAACATGGGTAGTTCCAGTCTGTTCAATCCATGTTATTAAATAATTCGTCCCATCAAAAGCAGAAGTTGCAAACGTTGGGTTTTTTGATGAATCGCAGATGATGAACTTCTCTTGCACATCTCCCGCAGTTGTAACAAAACGCGCATAAAGATTCCAACGCCAGTCTTCACTATCTGCCGCCTGTTCGTGAAAAGCAACAAGATATCTCGTACCATCAAACGTCATCGTCACCGGATTATCGCTTGCATTATCACTCCCATCAATTAAAAAATTTGTTCCTACCGCTACGCCGCTCGTACTTATGAATTGACCATAAATATCCTTATCCGTATTAGGATGTGCCATCTTACACCAGGCAACTAAATAATTTGTGCCATCAAAAGCGACTGCACTTTCACGGGCATAATCATTGCTTATTTGAATTTCGCCGCCGAGTAAATTCCCAGATTTACCAATGCGTTGTCCGTACAGATAATCTGTATGGTCGCCGCCTTTCATATACGTTAATAAATAAGTCGTATCCTGAACTGTAAGTCCACCCCGTCCTCTGGCAAATTTATTATTGACGCCTGTTACAAAAGTAATTGTTGTTCCTACTAACGTTCCCGAAGTACTGACAAACTGTCCGTAAATATTGCCGGTGTAATAGTTGTTATCACCGCCAAACATCGGAAAGCTATCAGACCAAACTACAAGATAGTTTGTTCCATCAAACGCTACGAAAGGAGTGCTGCCGGTACTCCCGAGTGAAAATCTGGAGCCGACAAGGTTACCACTCGTAGAAACTAACTGAGCCGTAATATTATATTGGTTCAGGGAATCTCCCATTATAGCGAATAAAAAATTTGTTCCATCAAACGCGCCGCCACCGCCGAAAGTGTCATCATTCCCGACCGCAATTGGGAATTCCTGGGAAAGGCATACTCCGGTCATAGAAATGATAATAAAAATCCAGATTAATGTTTTGGCATGTTTCATATTTTTTCTTTCTTTTTAATAAATTCCATCCGGCACATTTGTACCGAATTTCAAATTAATTCTAGCATCAGTGTTCATGAATTCATGATTCGCCGCTAGAGATGAAAAAACCTGTAAGTCATTTTTCCCCCTGCGATGTGTACAAAACTGTCCGATAACTACCCGTAGTGTCATTCTGAACAGAGCGAAGCGTGGTGAAGAATGACAGTCCGCGTGGGTTTAGGACAGTTTCTATAGCTCATCGCTGTAGTGTATAGTATGCAAACGCATCTGACCGCCAGTACATACGTGACATGGAATTCGCCTTAGCGAATATTGCTAACTGATTACTGCCCTATGTTCTTTTTCGGTTGGAACACAATCATTTCACTCTCCTCTTATTTGCAGAATAGATTTGAGTAATATTCTTATGTTTTAGTAAGAACAGAATTTAAAAATTTATTACCGAGAATATCGTTAAGCTATACAGGAAAGAACTACGAGAAATGATACACCCAGCCGGCAGAAAACAGGCTGCATGGTAACCTTTGATAATAGAAGGTACTGAAAAATATCGCCATTCCCAATTAATGATGTTTTTCACTCACGTTGACTCATAAAAGGAATTAGTGAAGTGGGTATGAATAAAAAAGCCCAACTCCTTCTCAGGAATTAGGCTTTAAATTTAAGCATCTTTGAACATTTGAACAGTAGAAGAATTATTCTTAAACCTAATCTACATACAAACCACTGCCCTCCACCCACCGCTCACCGCTTCAGTAAAACCGCGTCAAAATTTGTAAATAACAAATGGTCATGCAAATAGTGCATCAGCAAGAACGATAGCACGACTATGTAATAACATTGGTCGAACGATAATCCAAGCACAGGCTTGAAATATATTAATAACCCGATAGTAACAACTGCCATCACCGTTAACCCCACGTTAAAGAAATAAAACTTCCACGGTTTAGGTGTTTTCGACATGTTATCTATAAACGGGGTGGCTATTTCTCCCTTCTCATGCCGTAAACGATTGATATAATAGGTCAACCCTAAGTATTGGAATGAGTGCCACGCATTAAATCCCTGGAATGCAACATCAAGATTCGGAAACGCAGGAATAAAAAACGCAATGACTACGGTTAATGACATCAAAATAATTTTCGGATAATGCGCGATGCCTGCCTTCATCTCCTGAGTTGTCTTCCAGATAAATGCCATGATTGACAGCGCAAAATACGCCCATACAAAGTAAACAATAAAATCCAGCTTCAAGAAATCGGGAAAGTAAATTACGTTCTGCCCAATAGCAAATTGACTATGAACAAATTTATACGTGGCAATCGGGTAGAGGCTCGAAAACACCACGCTGTAATCTATAAATTTGGAGAAAAATGAAGGCGGAAGTTTTG
This sequence comes from Bacteroidota bacterium, assembly GCA_004322375.1. Lineage (GTDB taxonomy): Bacteria > Bacteroidota > Ignavibacteria > UBA10030 > SZUA-254 > FW602-bin19. Next base: position 1,273 of record SCUC01000310.1, on the reverse strand, counting down.
CTTTCCGGTTATAACACTCCATCAAGTAGGCAAGCTGGTGCATGATGTGGATTGAAGCCCAGAAGAAAAAGAATGTAATGAGAAACTGAAAATTCGTTACCCCAAAATAAATCACGTAAATCGGTATGAAGATCGAACCGACCATGATCCATTTATGTTTTGAGGAGAAATTCTTTTCTAACGCCGTCCGTGTATAGGTAGCATACATGTGCGGCCCGCCGATAAATAACGCTATCAATCCGTTGACAAGATTACGGCTTGCATCGTCATCCCACACGAAATCAATTCCGATGGAGCGTAACATGGTATTAATTCCATCGGTTGCCTGATTAGCGAATAAATAGGTAAGAATGGGAACGGCAACCAGTACGGCGCTAAGACTAATGAACGTTAAATCCCACGCCTTGTTGCGTAACCACAATCCTTCTGATGTAAGAGGTACACTCGAATCCAATGTTGCTGAATATGTACTCATAAGAACATAAATAAAATGATTTCCCTTTAGTGCCTAACAAAGTTCCTACAAAAATAATTCTTTTATGTGTAATAATCAAAAATTCATCCAAACGACTTAACACCATTGCAGTGATTACATATTAAGGTATTATTTTTTTTGTAAGGTAAGAGATTGTTATTTGTTTATTATTTGCATTTTGAACTTTGGAAATTGGAATTTATCACGTTACTCCCTCATACATCTTTGCAATTTCATCTTTATATTTATCCTCCACAACTTTGCGCTTTATTTTGAGTGTTGGTGTCAATTCACCCCCTTCTAACGTTAATCCCTCAGTGAGAAGAGTGAATTTTCTCACCCGTTCATACTGCGCGAGGTCTTTTTGATATGTAGTAATCTCTTGCTCGAAGAGTTTTCTAATTTGTGGCTGATTGAGGAGATCATTCACGGAAGAAAATCCGATGCCCTCTTTCTTTGCGTACTCTTTCAACGCGTCAAAATCGGGAACAATAAGCGCGCTGCAAAACATTTTTTTATCCCCGATTAACACAAACTGATCAATAAACGGACTCTGGAGAAATAAATTCTCAATCGGTTGCGGCGCAATATTCTTCCCTCCCGAGCTGACAAACAGGTGCTTCTTCCTATCCGTTATATGCAAAAATCCTTCAATATCAAAATTACCAATATCGCCAGTATGAAGCCAACCCTCGCTATCTATCGCTTCATCAGTTTCTTTTTGATTCTTCCAGTATCCCTTCATGATGTTTGAACCTCTTGCAAGGATCTCGCCATCCCCCGCAATCCTTACCTCTA
>SCUC01000309.1 GCA_004322375.1 Bacteroidota bacterium | reverse complement strand
TGCAGTTGTACGTTCAAGTCCTACCTTATTTGACATCATCGAAAAATAAATTAAAGAAAATTGATAAATAACTTGACAATTATTTGAAATATTATATATTAGTGGGTGATTGTGTTAAATAGTGGGTTCATGTGGGTCATGTCTTACTTTAAGTAAACGATGTCTTTATTTACAGGTTCATATATATACTCTGTTGACGCTAAAGGGCGTATCAATTTACCCTCAAAAATGCGAAAAAGTCTCTCGCCTGAGTCGGCTGATACGTTTACGCTTACTTTTGGCATGGAGCATTGTGTTTTCGTGTATCCTAAAGATAATTGGGCTATTGAACAGCAAAAACTCTCAAAACTGAATAAATATCTTCCGGAAAACCGTTACGTCCTGCGAGTAATGCTCGAGCCGGTGGAAGAAACAACCCTGGATGCTCAATCTCGCATCATCATTCCTCAACGCCATCGAGATTACGCAGGCATTAAAGATGAAGTGTTAATCCTGGGTATGCTCGAAAAAATAGAGCTTTGGAACCCACAGGCGTATGAGGAATATAAGAAAAAGAATGATAATAAAACATACGAAGATGTTGTCGCAGAAACGTTGGGCAGACAGGAATAGAGATTGATTTTTTTACTATGAATGAAGCTGTGAGTTAATGTTCCATAACGATGAACGAATACCATGAACCGGTACTTACACAAGAAGTTTTACGCTACCTTATTACGGAGCAGGATGGTGTTTATGTAGATGCAACCCTCGGGGGCGGTGGACACGCCGCAACAATAATGCAGCATTGCTCTTCTCAAGGCACGCTCATTGGAATTGATAGGGACTCCGATGCACTCAAAGCAGCGCAAGAGAGATTGAAGATGTACGGTGAACGCATCGTCTATGTTCAAGATAATTTTTCCAATGTGCGAAAAAGACTTGAGGAGAAAGGTATCAAGCAGGTAAACGGAATGTTGTTTGATTTGGGTGTGTCCTCCCATCAAATAGATGAAGTCAGTCGCGGCTTCAGTTTTCAAGGTGATAGCCGGATTGACATGCGCATGAGTCAACATCAACAACTCGATGGCTGGACTGTTGTAAACAGGTATGATGAGAAACAGTTATCAGACATCTTCCGGCGGTACGGGGAAGAGAGATTTTCACGAAGAATTGCCCGACGAATTGTTGAGCATCGTGAGAAGATCCCGATACATACAACCGGTGAGCTTGCGCAAGTCGTGGAGTCTGTCGTTGGTCAAAGGATGGCAACGAAATCGCTGGCAAGAATTTTTCAAGCAATCAGGATTGAGGTAAATGATGAGCTTGAAAGCCTGGCGAGAGCGTTGCAAGCCGCTGTTGAGCTGGTAATACCGGGTGGAAGAATCGTGGTGATTTCGTACCACTCGCTCGAAGATAGAATCGTGAAACGATTTTTTCGAGAACAACCTCAACCGGCGGAGCCGATGTCTAAGTATATGCAACGGGAGAACGTGATGAAGCCGCGAATGCGGGTTCTCACGAAAAAACCGGTTGTCGCATCAGAAGAAGAAGTCAGATATAATTCACGCGCCAGAAGCGCAAAGCTCAGAGCTGCAGAAAGGATATAACTCATGGCAAATTCGATATCAATCTCTCACGGTCAAACATTTCCACGCGAGCCGCAGGAACGCAGGCTCATTTTTAACGGCGAAACGGTGGCATCAAAGCCAAAAGCATCACAGCGCGTGAACGGTCAGGTGAGCCGGAGAAGGCTTTCTCCGATGCTCATGATTGTTTCTGTTTTATCCGTAGCCTTGGTATCGGTCATGTTTATCTGGAACACGATAACAGTCAATAAGCTCGCGGGCGATTTGAACAAGATGCAAATTGAATATCAGAATATCGTCGGGAAAAATGAGCTTTTGAAGGCGGAGGTGAATCAAAAATCCACACCGGAACGGATTCAAAAACTTGCCTATGAACAATTGGGGCTGACAGTTCGCAAAGAACAGCCCGTGATGTTCGAGCTGGAAAAGTAACGGATAATCACTGAACGATTATTTCTTCTTGAAGAAGAACAATGGTGTACAACGAGCCCGTGCCTTCCGCTGCGCCACGAGGAATCTCCGACCACTCGAAGAAGATACGATTACGGATTCTTCTTGTGTTTTTTATGGTGCTGTTCCTCGCAGTCGTGTATCACCTTGTCAAATTGCAGGTGCTGCAATCAGAGGAGTACAAAGAGAAAGCCAAAAAGCAGTACGAATCGAAAGTAGAGCTCGCCGCCGTTCGCGGCTCGATATGCGATAGAACCGGTCAGCCGATGGCATCGAACACAATGTTATACTCGTATGCCGCCGACCCGAAATGCCTGAATGATTCACTTGAAAAAAGAATCGTGGACGTCTTCGCAAAAGCGTTCGGGATACCCAGGAAGTATTATGCAAAAAAGATGAAGCCGAACTCTCATTATGTTTGGCTTGCGAGGCTTGTGGACCCGGATACCCTGAGATGTAAAATTCCCGATAAAATGGCGGGGCTGACAGTTTTCAAAGAACCAAAACGATTGTACCATCATAAAACTGTTGCCGGACAGTTGCTCGGAACTACCGACATTGATAATAAGGGTATCATGGGATTGGAGCTTTCTCTCAACAAGAAGTTGAGCGGTGCTCCCGGTTTTATCATCATGCAAAAAGACGGTTTAGGAGGAGAACGACCGGAGATTGAATATCCCCGCGTTGAACCGCAAAATGGGAATACAATCCATTTAACGATTGACCTTGCTCTGCAATTCATTGCAGAGGATGAACTCCGTATCGGGGTGGAAAAAAATAACGCTGAAAGCGGACTTGTGATTATGATGGACCCGAAGACCGGAGAAATTTTAACGGTAGCTCAATACCCCTCACTCGACCCGCGAAATCCATCGTCATGCAGCCAGAAAGATCAAAAACTAAAGCTCATCACGGATAGAATCGAACCCGGATCGGTGTTCAAGATTGTTACAGCCTCTGCCGCGCTTGAAGATCATCTTGTGACGCCAGACCAACTTTTTTTCGCAGAGAATGGAAAGTGGGTAGTTCCCATCGGGCGTGGAAGAGTAAGAAAAATTGTTGACGACCATCCTCATGGAATGGTGACAGTACAGGAGGCAATGGAGGTTTCATCGAATATCGTCATGGCGAAAATCAGCAACATCGTCGGGGCGGAACGATTTTATAAAATGGCGCGGGCATACGGATTTGGCAGTCCCACGACAGTTGAATTACCGGGCGAAATTCGCGGGGTATTGAAGAAACCAAACAACTGGTCGCGAACTACACTGAACACTATGGCGTTTGGTTATGAAGTGGGGGTTACGCCTCTGCAATTAGTTTGCGCGTATTCCGTCGTTGCCAATGGAGGATATCTCATGCGTCCGTATATCGTGAAAAAAGAGCTGGATGCCAATGGAATGGTTGTGAGTGAAACCTATCCGCAAACAATCCGCAAAGTGATTTCTCCGGCTACGTTGAAGGTTCTTTCGGCAATGTTTGAAGGCGTTGTTGATAGCGGCACGGCAACAGCAGTGCAGATTCAAGGCTTGCGCATTGCGGGGAAGACAGGTACAGCGAAACGTAACATTAACGGACATTATGAGCCGGGAAAATATACAGCATCCTTTGTCGGGTTTTATCCGGTAGAAGATCCAAAAATCGTCTGTCTTGTCATGTTGGATAATCCCAAGGGAGGAAGCTATTACGGCGGGTTGACAAGCGGTCCTGTGTTTAAGGCTATTGCGGAGCGCATAATGACAACCACAGATATTCTCGGTCCAATAGCTCAGCCTCAACCTGTTTTTGCAAGCGACCCTTTAAGGCAAAGCCAACAACAAGCGCAGAATACTACCCCTGTTGATGATACGATGGTGATTCAACCTCAGGAGAAATATTCCCCAGAAGAACGCGTCGTACCGAATGTCCAGGGATATAGCAAACGGAAAGCGATGAGCTTGCTTTCCCATGGCCAGCTAGATGTAGTTGTAGATGGTATAGGCGTTGTCATTAGTCAGGAGCCTGCTGCAGGAACGGTTGTTCATCCGCGTACAAAAGTTTTTTTAAGGTGCGAGCCAAAAACATTAAGCGCGCAGGGTCAAGGGTTGGATTAGGAATTGAAGTCGCGTGTTAGGAAATCGTTATAACGATTTCACGGATGCTAGGTTTAGCAGCCCACGACTTAAGTCGTGGGCTACATGATGCTCAAAAAACGGAACCGATTCATTGGTTTCAAGAGATTGGTTTGTTCGTACCGTCCCTTGTAACATCAATTACATAATTGATTTCAGTTGCATAATGCTTCAGGCTGTGTTACCACACACCTGATAGAAAAAAATAAATTCTTAATGACGCTTTCAAAACTTTTAGAAAATGTGACGGTAACAAAGATGTTTCAAACTTTGTACGGTCAGATGGTCGTGACACATGAAGTAGAAGTAAAACATGTTCACTATGACTCGCGCAAGATAGAGCGGGGAGATCTTTTTGTCGCTATTCGTGGAACAGGAACTGACGGAAACACATTTGTGCAGCAAGCAATTGCAAATGGCGCGAAAGTTGTCGTTACCGATAATAATGCAGCAACAGACGATTTTTATTTTATGCACCATGGGGTTGTTAAAATTGTAGTCCCGGATGCACGGAAAACCCTCGCACAGCTTTCGGCAAATATTTATGGACGTCCCTCTTCTCATTTAACTATGACCGGCATAACCGGCACGAACGGGAAAACCAGCACTGCATTTTTGATTAAATGGCTGCTTGAAACTACGTCAAAGACAGGTCTGATTGGAACGATCGAATACCACTTCGGCAATGAACGTCTTCCCGCTACTCACACAACGCCGGAATCGCTGGAACTGCAAGAGTTATTGAAGAGAATGGTTTCAAGCGGATGCAAGAACGCTGTGATGGAAGTTTCTTCTCATGCCTTGCATCAACATCGCGTGCATGGAATAGACTACCAGGTTGCCGTGTTCACGAATTTGACGCAAGACCATTTGGATTATCATAAGAGCATGGAAGATTACTTCTCTGCAAAAAAAATATTATTTGATTCGCTTCGTTCATCTGCGACAGCCATCATCAATCTTGACGATGAATGGGGAAGGAAGCTCTATCAATCGGTTTCTTCACGAAAGATGTCTTATGGCATTGCCAGCAAAGCGGATTTCCGGGCGAATAATGTTTCACTTTCGTTCAAAGGCACCGGGTTTACCATAGAATATGATAACCGGACAATTGCAATCTCTGCGCCTCTTGTCGGCAGGTTTAACGTCTCCAATATGCTGGCGGCATTTAGCGCAGGCTATGCGCTGGGAATCGCTCCGGAAACAATGCAAGAACGGTTCCGAACAATGGCGCCCATAGCGGGAAGATTTGAACAGATACCTTCGCCATTTGGATGGACTGCTATTGTTGATTATGCACACACGCATGACGCGCTGGAAAAAACTTTGAATGCGATTCATGATGTGCTTGGCGAGAATAAAAAAGGAAAAATCATAACGGTGTTCGGCTGTGGAGGGAACAGGGATACAAAGAAACGCCCCAAGATGGCGGAAGTTGCCTCCCGGTTGAGCGATATGACAATCGTTACCTCCGATAATCCTCGTTTTGAAGAGCCGGAAATGATTATTGACGATGTAATGACAGGCATCGTTCCGGGTAAGGATGTTATCCGGGAAGCAGATAGGAACGGAGCAATAACGATTGCATTAACAATGGCGCACGAGAACGATATTGTGTTAATCGCCGGCAAGGGTCATGAAGATTATCAGATTATACGAGATGAAAAGAAGCCGTTCAGCGACCAGAATGTTGTGAGAGAGTTTATCCGGAAAAATGCCTAATGTTCACGCTTGAAGAAATGCTGACAATTGAACATATCGCTGTTGAGAATTTGAGCCCAAACAGGGTACTACGGATTAGACGAATCACGACAGATTCTCGAAATGTGAAGCCGGGTGATGCGTTCGTTGCAATTCGGGGCGAACGGTTTGACGGTAATCGGTTTGTTGACGCGGCGGTAGAACGAGGAGCTGTATGCGCAATTGTCAATGAAGGATTGAAGCACACGAAGCTTCGTGTACCCTTGATAAGAGTCAAAGATACGACACGGGCGTTAGGCGAGCTGGCAAGATTGCATCGTCGAAAGTTTGATATTCCGGTAATTGCCATAACAGGAAGCAGCGGGAAAACGACAACGAAAGAGATGGTCCATTCGGTGTTAAAAACGAAATACAATGTTCTTAGCACGAAAGGAAATCTGAACAACCATATAGGCGTGCCGCAAACGCTGTTTCGGTTGAAAAAGAACCATGAGGTTGCCGTCATCGAAATGGGGATGAATCATGTGGGCGAGATACACTATCTCTGTGAGATGGCAGAACCAACGCATGGAGTAGTAACGAATATCGGTAAAGCGCATCTCGGATATTTCAAAAGTATCGAGCAGGTAGCGGAAGCGAAGGGCGAATTGTTCGATTGGATTGCGGAACGGGGAGAACGGGTTGGTTTTATCAACATGGACGATTCACTGGTTGTCCGGCAATCGAAGAAGGTTAGGAATAAAATAACGTACAGTTGCTCCCGCAGCCGCGCAGCAATGCAGAGCAGACTTGAACGTGTGGATGCAAAGGGACAACCGGTAATTGAGCTTACGTCGAAGGGGTGGAAAAAGCCAGTAACTATCAGCATGAGAATAGCAGGCATCCACAATATATCGAATGTGACGGCGGCGGCGGCAATCGGCAAAGAATTTGGAATTTCACCCGGGGAAATTCAGAGTGCATTACAGAACTTCAAGCCTGTAAGCGGCAGGTTAGAAGTTTCGCGTATATCCGGTGTAACGATAGTAAACGATGCATATAACGCGAATCCAGAATCCGTTATGTCTGCGCTGGAAACAATCGCTTCGATGGATTGCAGAGGAAGACGAATTGTCGTTTTAGGGGATATGCTTGAGCTTGGAACAAGTTCCCGTTCAGAACATAAACACATTGGAGCGGCTTTATTGAAATTTCAGTGTGACATGCTGTTGACTGTAGGAACCTATACCAAACATCTTAACAATGCCGCTAAGATAAAGGAAAAAATTCATTACGACGATAAACGACAATTAATACAACAGTTATCCGGGAGCGTTCAGAAAGGGGATGTTGTTTTAATTAAGGGTTCTCATGGAATGAGAATGGATGAAGTGGTGAATGAATTGGTAAAATACTTGAAGCCGAAGACCTGATGGCGATTATAGATTGGTCATTCCGTCCAGAACTAAAGCGTTTTTTGTCATTCCCGCGTAGGCGGGTCAATGACTCGTCTACGGCTCGTAGAGTAGAGAATCCAATTATTTTTTTCGGTTTCTACAAGCAATGATTGGATACTCTACGAGTCGTTGACCTGCTTTCGCAGGTATGACAATAAACTTAGACGTGACTAAGAAGATTAAATTGTAACAACAAATAAATGCTCTATTATCTGTTTGAATATTTGCGAGATGCGTTCCACATGCCGGGCGCGGGACTGTTCCGGTATTTGACGTTCCGGGCAGGAGGGGCTGCCGTTACGGCGCTTATTATCGCGTTCTGGATTGGACCGAAAATTATCCGCAAGCTGAAAGAGCGTCAAATCGGTGAATCTGCGAAGTTAGAAGCTCCGGAAACGCATCGTAAAAAAGCGGGAACGCCGACGATGGGCGGATTGATTATTCTCGCAGCGGTGTTAATTCCAGCTTTACTCTTTGCCGATATCAATAATGCCTATGTGATTCTGATTATTTTTGTTACAGCAGTGCTTGGAGGAGTAGGCTTCCTTGATGATTACTTAAAAGTTGTGAAGAAGAAGCCCAAGGGGCTGATTGGAATGTATAAAGTTGCAGGGCAAGTATTAGTTGGATTGGTTCTTGGCGGAACGATATATTTTTTGCCGCATTTGTTCGATCAGACGTTGATTCCATACGCCACAAAATCAACGATGCCGTTTTTTAAGTATGGAGAATTTGAATTTGGAGTTTTATACATCCCGATGGTGATTTTTGTAATCACGGCGACGAGCAACGCTGTGAATTTAACCGACGGATTGGACGGGTTAGCGGCAGGCACAGTCGCAATTGTCGCGATGACACTTGCAGTGATGAGCTACGTTTCAGGAAACGCGGTGTGGAGCGAATACTTAAATATACCGTTTCTTCGAGGCAACGGAGAGTTGAGCGTGTTCTGTTCTGCCATGGCGGGTGCGACGCTCGGTTTTTTGTGGTTCAACGCGTATCCTGCGCAGGTGTTTATGGGAGATACAGGTTCGCTGGCTCTCGGTGGCGCAATAGGTGCGTTGTGTGTTTTGATAAAAAAAGAATTATTGCTTCCAACGCTTGGTTTCGTGTTTTTAATGGAAACGGCTTCAGTCATTATTCAGAAAGCCTACTTTAAATATACAAAGAAAAGATATGGAGAAGGACGTAGAGTATTTAAGATGGCTCCCATTCATCATCATTTTGAAATGTTAGGGTGGGACGAGCCGAAAATCGTCATGCGATTTTACATAATCGCGGTACTCTGCATGATTATCAGCTTAGTGAGCTTCAAGGTGCGGTAATGTTGAATCTTCAACAGAAAAACGTCAGCATTATCGGCGCTGCGCGAAGCGGTTCGGCAGTTGCACAGTTGTTATCGTCGCAAGGCGCAAAGGTATTTGTCAGCGATAAAGATACGAGCGGAGCTGTGACGGCGCAGATTCCACTCTTTAAGTCTCTTGGCGTTTGCTACGAGTTCGGTCAACATACTGAGCGAGTCTATCAAGCGGATTTGATTGTGATAAGTCCGGGCGTTCCATCAAATGCACCTGTAGTTCATGAGGCATTAAGCCGCGGGATTAAAGTCGTAAGCGAATTAGAAACAGCAAGCTGGTTTTGTTCCTCCCCGATTGTTGCCATCACAGGCAGCAACGGAAAAACGACGACAACGACATTAACAGGCAGAATGTTTTCCGATGCCGGAAGAAAGCACGTTGTTGGGGGAAATATAGGAAATGCGTTTTCTTCAATAGTTTCCGGCTTGAGCAGGGATACTATTGTTGTGCTTGAGGTGAGCAGCTTCCAGCTTGATCATATAGATTCGTTTCGCCCGAAAATATCGGTGATATTAAATATTACGCCTGACCATTTGGATAGATATAGCGGCTCATTTGAAGCGTACAAGGAAGCGAAGGGAAAGATTTTTCATAATCAAACAACGGCAGATTATTTGATTTACTGCTATGATGATATGCAGGCCCGGGAATTGGTGTTCACAAAGGCGCTTTCGTATGTGAAGGCGGTTCCGTTCGGCATCCAGCGAGGGTTTGAATCGGGCGCGTACGTTCGGGATAACAAAATGTGGACTAGCCTTGATGGACATGAACGTGAGGTTATTGATGTATCAGAAATCAGTATTCGCGGCATTCATAATTTATATAACTCGATGGCGGCGACGCTTGCGACACAACTTATGGGAGTGAGCGTGGCTTCGATTCGAGCGACACTCAAGAACTTCAAAGGCGTAGAGCATCGGCTGGAGCTTGTGCGGGAATTGAACGGCGTGCAATACATCAACGATTCAAAAGCGACGAACGTGGATTCAGTGAAGTATGCCCTAATGGCGTATGATAACCCTGTTATTCTTTTCCTAGGCGGGAGAGATAAGGGGAACGAGTATTCGGCATTGTATCCTGAAGTGGAACGGCATGTGAAAACGGTTATTGCTATCGGTGAGTCCGCATCCAAAGTTGAGCAGGCGTTTCAAGCGAAAACCGATGTCGTCAATGCTTCATCCATGAAAGAAGCAGTTGTGCTTGCTCATTCGCTAGCCCGCTCCGGCGATATTGTATTGCTTTCACCTGCGTGCGCTTCGTTCGATTGGTTCACAAATTACGAGCATCGCGGGCGCGTGTTTAAGGAATGTGTGAATCAACTGGATGCTTGATGCTTGATGTTTGATGCTGGATATGAGATATGTGATTTTAGGTGATAGATGGTAGGTGGTAGGTATGCTGAAGAATAGAATACAAGCTACAAACTAAAAACAACAAACGATAAAAAGTAAACAAGAAACTGAAGAAAGAATGTTGAGAAGAAACCATATTGATTTAACTTTGCTATTGACTGTGCTTACGCTGATGTTTATGAGCATTGGCGTAGTGTATAGCGCGTCGGCGGCATGGGCATTTAAGCGGTATGGAGAAACTGAATATATGCTGTTAAGTCATGCGGGAAAAGTGGTCTTTGGTCTGCTGGCATTGCTGGTTGGTATTAATCTCGATTACAAGAAGGTGAAGCATCTTTCTAAACTTGGAATACTGATAGCCGTAGGATTGTTAGGCGCGACACTTCTTTCAGGAGTTGTGGCGAAAGGAGCCACACGCTGGCTGCTTGGGTTTCAGCCTTCGGAGTTTGCAAAATTTGCCTTGTTGTTCCACGTCAGCGCTCTTATTGCCGTGAAAGGGGAGGAGATTCGAGATTTTAAAAAAGGATTTCTTCAAGTGATGATGTGGATAGTTCTCATCACAGTGTTAGTGTTAGCACAACCCAACTTTAGCATGGGGGCGCTCATTTTCGGACTTGGAATTTTGATGATATTCATCGCAGGGGCAAGGCTGACGCATTTATTATCCATGTTCCTTGCAGGAATTCCAGCGCTCCTCCTCTACATGTGGATTGCCCCCTATCGGCGACAACGCATTTTTGATTTTTTAAGCGGCGGCTCAGGGAAAACATCGTATCAACTTTTGCAGAGTAAAATTGCATTTGGCGTCGGCGGATTGCTTGGCGTTGGAGCGGGAGATAGTCATCAACGAGATTTTTTCCTGCCGGAATCGTACGGCGATTTTGTTTATGCAATCATCGGGGAAGAATACGGATTGTTAGGAACAGTGATAGTGCTAGTCCTGTTTCTCGTCATTATGTATCGCGGATTTAGAATTGCGAAAGCGTCGGAAGATATGTTTGGAAAATATTTGGCAATAGCAATTACCAGCGCGATAACATTATTTGCACTTGTGAATGCAGGCGTTACTGTCGGTTTATTACCTACGACAGGGTTACCGATGCCGTTTGTCAGTTACGGCGGCTCCTCGATGGTATTTTCCGCATTTGCCATCGGTTTATTGCTCAACATTTCTTCACAAACAGATATGTTTCCGCGTGAACACAAGCCCGCAGCAATTCAGCCCGTTACAAACGGTCACACAAGCGGTTCGGGTGTAGGAAAGGTGTATTGATGTGGCGGCGATTCGAGTTATGTTTGCGGGGGGCGGCACAGGCGGTCATTTATTTCCCGCCATCGCTATCGCCGATGAGATTAAACGGCTTGAGCCGAATGCTGAAATATTGTTTATCGGAACGAAAGAAAAAATCGAAGCGCGTGTTGTGCCACAAAAAGGATACGCATTCAGAACGATTTGGATTAGCGGTTTTCACCGTAGTCTTCGAATCAGCAATTTATTGTTTCCGTTGAAAGTACTTGTGTCGTTAATGCAATCATACGCAATCATAAAACAATTCAACCCCGATGTCGTGGTTGGAACGGGCGGTTATGTTTCCGGACCAATTGTTTACATGGCTTCGATGATGAAGATTCCGACGTTAATCCATGAACAGAACGGCTATCCGGGCGTTACGACCAGATTACTGGGAAAGAGAGTGGATAGAGTATGCCTAACGTTTGAACAGGCAAAAAAATACTTACCACGGCAAGATAACGTTGTGGTAAGCGGCAATCCTACGCGTTCAATGCTGGATAATGTCAATAGAAACGAGGCGTGCGCGTACTTCGGGTTCGATTCTGCAGGCGCTCAAAAAACTGTTCTTGTATTTGGGGGCAGCTTGGGTGCGGCGTCAATCAATGAAGCGATGATGCAAACGCTTGAACATTGGGCTGCACACCATATTCGTATCATCTGGCAAACAGGAAAAGAGGATTTTGAGCGGGTCAAAGGGGCGACAAGAAGACATGACGGCAAGTTCATTTGGGTGAACGCGTTTATTGATAGAATGGATTATGCATACGCGGCGAGCGATGTCGTTGTTTGTCGGGCGGGGGCAACAACAATCGCGGAGCTTACGCGGTTGGGCAAACCCGCAATTCTGATACCGTATCCGTATGCTGCGGCGGACCATCAGACCGAGAATGCAAAAGCAATGGCAGAATCGGGCGCGGCTGTGATGGTGAAGGATAGCGAAGCATCAACAAGGTTGGTTGAACTCATTACCAGCATCCTCCAGGACTCAACCAAGCTGAATGAGATGGGAAACATCAGCAAGAAGCTAGGCAAGCCGCGGGCAGGGAAAGAGATTGCCAACATGATAGTAGAGTTGAAGCGAGCGTGAGCATGGAGACCCGAATCATGGATTCTCTGCCGCCGGACGCGAAAGTGTTTAAGTACAAGCTGGACTTTTATTACATCCAAACGATTTTTTATCTCGTTGCACTATTATTGTGGGCGGGATTTCGCGGCACGTTCTCGCTGCCAATGCTTCCGCCGATGCAGATAGACCCGATACTCTATATTATTATTCTCTTTGTGCTGGTTTCATTGGTAACGGTGATTTTGAATAAGCTCCGGGACAGAAAGTTGATCATCTTGCAGGATAGAATGGTGTTCCATCAGAAATCGCGCGATCGTGAAATTTTATTTTCGGATATCGAGTGGATGTATATCGGGCGTGAGAAAACGGTGCAAACAGCGGGAAGATTTCAGGTGATATTGTTTAAGCTCAAAGAACGACTCCGGCTGATTCGAATACGAGTTGGAAGGTATGAACGTGAAGATGAATTGTTAGCAGAGATGGAACGGATGTCAGAAATCGTTCCGAAGATAAAGCGCCCGCTGCAAAGTTTCAGAACGACAGCCAGGACGATACAGCAAATATTCTAACAAGGAAAACAACATGGATATAGTTCAATTTATTATACTCGGATTTTTAGTTGGTGTTCTCAGCGGCATGATTGGTGTCGGCGGCGCGGTATTTATTGTTCCCGCTCTCGTCTATTTGTTTGGATGGCAGCAACACATGGCGCAAGGAACAACACTTGCCATGTTGGTTCCCCCAATCGGGATACTTGCTGCGTGGAAATATTATCAAGCGGGCAATGTTAATCTCAAAGTTGCAGGATTGTTGTGCGCCGGATTTTTTGTCGGCAGCCTTCTCGGTGGGATATTCGCCAATCAGCTGCCGGGTGATACGCTGCGACGGGTATTTGGCGCGGCATTGTTGATTGTTTCAATTAAAATGGTCTTAGGAAAGTAGTTCGTTGGGATGACTGGAGTTAGTGGATTAGTAGAACGAAGTGGTTTTTCAGTCATCCCAATGATATATAGAATATGTTTAGCTCAATAAAAAAAATACATTTTGTAGGCATCGGCGGTATCGGCATGAGCGGCATCGCCGAGATTTTGATTGACCAAGGGTTTAAGGTCAGCGGTTCGGACAAAGCGTTAAGCGATGTCACGGAACGGCTGCAATCGCTTGGCGCAGAAATTGTAGAAGGACATCACGCGGCAAACGTGAAGAGCGATGTTGACGTGTTAGTCTATTCTTCTGCTGTTTCGCTTGATAACGAAGAGATACAGGAAGCGCAACGGCGGAAAATTCCTGTTGTACGACGCGCGGAGATGCTTGCTGAAGTAATGCGTTTGAAATATGGAATCGGAATTGCAGGAACTCATGGCAAAACGACGACAACCTCGATGATCGGTCTGATCTTGTTAGAGGGTGAGCTTGATCCGACTGTCATCGTAGGGGGGAAACTCTCAGGCTTGGGAGGAACGAATGCCCGGCTTGGCCGAGGTGATTTTATTGTCGTTGAAGCGGATGAATTTGACCGATCGTTTTTATCCCTCACACCGACAATTGCCGCGCTTACAACGCTTGAGGTTGACCATCTCGATTGTTACAGGGATTTGGAAGATTTGAAACAGGCGTTTACGCAATTTGCCCTGAAAGTACCGTTTTATGGATTTATCGTTCTCTGCCTCGATGAGCCTGTGCTACAGGATATTTTACCCTCGATGAGCATGAAGAAAGTTATCACCTACGGCTTGAACCCACAGGCTGATATTCAAGCGTATGATATTCGTCATAAAGAAAACAGAAGCACATTTGCAGTGATGAAGGGCAGTAAGGACCTCGGTGAAATTACATTGCAGATTCCCGGCAATCACAATATCCAGAATGCCCTTGCCGCAATTGCCATTGGGTTGGAACTAGGGGTTCCATTTGAAACGGTGAAATCCGGTATTGAGAAATTTACAGGAGTGAATCGCCGTTGGGAGAAGAAAGGTGAAGTAGCCGGAATCACGTTGTACGATGATTACGCTCACCACCCGACGGAATGCAGGGCGACTTTGCTTGGAGCGAAATCCGGCTGGAGAAAGAGAGTCGTGTGTGTATTTCAGCCACATCTCTATTCGCGCACGAGAGATTTTTATGAAGAGTTCGGTAAAGCGTTTTTGCTTGCCGATGTTCTTGTTGTAACGGACGTGTATCCCGCAAGAGAAGAACCGATCCAGGGAATCACTGGCGAGCTGATTGCGAATGCTGCCATTCAATTCGGACACAAAGGCGTGCATTACGTTTCCGACAAAAAAAAGTTACCGGATTATGTAGCGGGAATAGCAAAGGAAGGGGATATTATTATAACAATGGGCGCGGGCGATATTACAAAGTTTGGGACACAGATTTTAGAATTCTTGAACAAAAAAAAGTAACGTGGTTGTCGTTGAAGATATAAAACAATTTTACCATGGGCGAATGGCGATTAATGAGCCTCTGAGCAGATATACATCATATCGCATCGGTGGACCCGCGGATTTTTATTTTGAACCGGGCGATAAGGAAGATGTCATTGCACTCGTTGAGTATCTTCATACCCATAGTATTGAGTTTTTTGTCATCGGAAATGGGAGCAACTTGCTCGTCAGTGATGATGGAATCCGCGGTGTTGTGTTAAACCTTGAACGAGGATTAGGAACAATCAGGCTGGAAGGGGAACAGGTGTATGCAGAAGCCGGGGCGCGATTAACACGCCTTGTGGATTTCTGCATTCAGCATGAGATGAAAGGAATGGAGATGCTTGCCGGAATTCCCGGGACCGTTGGAGGGGGCGTCATCATGAATGCAGGCGCATACGGGGGTGAAATATCGGATTTTCTCGTTTCGGTCGAGACGATGCGGGATGGGAAACGAATGAATGTATTGAAAGATGCGGGTAATTTTTCCTACAGGCGTTCCGGATTTAATAAAGATGTCGTGTTAAGCGCGATGTTCAAGCTGCCGCAAGGCGATAGAGCGGAAATGATGAGCCGCCGCCGCGAGTTGCTT
>SCUC01000308.1 GCA_004322375.1 Bacteroidota bacterium | reverse complement strand
TGAAGAACGCTGATACGATGTTAAGCTGTCAGTCACCAACCTCAGTCAGCGGCGCAACGCTCTCCGAACTCTATACTGTGCTTCACAATATCAATGGAGAATTCGCAGATTCAACACTTGATACAATCAGCTTTGGAACAAAGATTGAGATGACCGGAGTTAAACGGATAGGAGATGCTACGTATTTACATCCCACCGATGGGTTCGCCTCGGCTATAGGAATATTCGCAAATGAAGCGAATCAGAACACACCGGCAACATTTGCTCTAGAACAGAATTATCCAAACCCGTTCAATCCGACGACGTTTATCAATTATTTCTTGCCGGTGTATAGTACCGTAACGTTGAAAGTCTATAATTTGCTTGGGCAGGAGGTTGCAACCTTGCTCGACAACCAAGAATTTGAAAGTGGAGAGTATAGCGTTCCGTTTGATGCCTCAAGCTTATCAAGCGGGGTTTATTTTTATCGAATTGATGTTGTAGGACAGGATGGCATCTTGTCCTACAGAGATGTTAAACGAATGACGCTGATAAAATAACTGAAGTTACACATCAACGATTTCTGCAATCGCCCTACGGGTCGTTTACTGCAACTCTTTATGTAGCGTAACATCAGCAAATAATTCAAAAATCAGAAAAGCCAACTCTGTGGAAGGGTTGGCTTTTTTATTTTCAGATATATGATTCATGAATAAGAGCCAGACGGTAAGATATGAATACACTACCTAATCTTACAGAATCTGCTCAAGGTTTGGAAAGTTATTTTTAAAATATCTTGCAGAGAAAGATAATAACCGCGAGCAGATTGGAGTTTCACCCGTCGTTATTTGCAAGCTCGGGCATAGAGCGCTATGCGTTGATTAGTTTGGCTGAGAGTTTCCCCCGAAGAAAATAATAGGCTCTAATTCCCAGTAGAACTAAAACGATTCCTCCATACGTTAACGGTCTCTGCATGTCTGCTTTCACAAGCCAGAGATAATGAATGACCCCACCAATAGCAATAAGATACACTAATTTGTGAAGCCATGTCCACCGTTTCCCACCAAGCCATTTTACCGATTTATTAAAGGATGTGAGCGCAAGCGGGATAAGCAGCACAAAGCATGCAAATCCGACCGTAATGAAGGGGCGTTTAGCTACGTCGGCAACAATTGATTCCCATTCAAAGAATTGGTCAAGGTAAATGTAAGTCGAGAAGTGAAGAAAGGAATAAAAAAATGCAAACAGCCCCATCATTCTTCTAAATAAACCGATTGAATTCCATCCGGTAATTTTTTTTAAGGGAGTTACAGCAAGCGTAATAACAAGAAAACGAAGTGTCCATGTTCCGGTTTCATCCGTTATGTCATCAATAGGGTTCGCACTTAGCTCATCATTGAGAAAGTTCCACATGAGAATCGCGAAGGGAAGCAGTGCTAGAAGAAATACAGTTGGCTTAGCGAGCCATTTGATCGCTTGTCGTTTGTTCATGAAGTTATCTATGAATAGTAATAATGATCGGCTGTCCAAAAGTAAAAGTACCGTCACTCTGAGCGGAGTCGAAGGGTGATTTTGAGACGAAACCAGGCTTCGTCTTCGTTGCTGCTAATGTCATAAAGCATAATGTGTCCTATTACTCGTCGAGCAGTCTGAAAGTTAATTCTTCCCTACTTTTACCCATCCCTATCCCTTCCCTACATGGTAGGGAAGGGAAAAACGAATCCACGAAACCCCGATGCACTTGGCGGGATGGGTAAGAGAAAAGCGTATCATTTGCAGAGACAATGTCATAAGTGTCAATAACAATGCTTGCCATTGATTGACCTCTGCCTGACGAAACCTAAATTTTTAAGACAACACCAATAGATGATGTGAGTATTCAATCAGAAATTTTTCTTGAGGTCCATTCCGCTATACATGCTCGCAACCTGATCGGCATAACCGTTAAACATCAATGTTTTCCGTTTGAAAAATTCTCCGATACGTCGTTCTTTTGCCTGACTCCATCGGGGATGATCAACATCGGGATTGACGTTTGAGTAAAATCCATATTCACTTGGGGCTTGTATATTCCATGCAGTGGGAGGCTGCGATTCAACAAATTTTATTTTAACGATTGATTTAATGCTCTTAAACCCATACTTCCAGGGAACAACAAGCCGTATTGGAGCGCCATCCTGATTGGGTAGTGTTTTGCCATAAAGTCCTGTTGCGA
>SCUC01000034.1 GCA_004322375.1 Bacteroidota bacterium | reverse complement strand
CGACGATACTATACACTCTTAAAGTTATCTTTTGATACTACAAACATTTATAAGATTTATGAAACGCCGGTTTCCCAAGTATATAGATTTGTAATACCACAGGTACCTACTCCTATACCACAACAAGCGATTCAGAAAGCCGAATTAGACTTTCCCTGTCCAACATGTCAAAGGAAATATAGATTACAAGTAAATTTTGTAAAAGATGTTCCACTAGAACCAGGCAATATCCTATTTCCTGAAGATAATACTTTCATCTGCCCTTCATGTAATACGCGAAACGATTTGACTCCAATAAGAATACAAGTAGAATCACAGTTAAAAAAGAAAATTATTTAAAGGAATACACAATGTCAGTACAACATGTTGATTTTACAATCATTTTTAATCACCTTGAAGAACTTAAGAAGGAGGAGAATCAAGCATCATATAAAAAAATAGAAAATGAAGAATATGATGAGATTCGTACATTGGGTGAAATAGTTCGAGAGATAGAGGTTCCAGAGCTAACTTGTTTTGCATCTACATGATAATTTAACTGCCGCTATATTCAATAAACAAGATAAAAAGCACCCCGTTTTTGTATAATCAAGGTCAATGGGTGCTTTGAATTGATTAGCAATCGATTCACTTACACCCTCTCCAACCTCTCCTTCGTCATCTCGTTCCTCACATTGCCGGTGTTGAGTGTTGTTGCAGGTTCAAACAGCATAACACATACTTCCTCTTTCGCGACAGGGCGATGCTCGACGCCGCGGGGGACAATGAGGAATTCATTCTCGTGTAACGTAATCGTTTTGTCGCGAAACTCCATGTCGAATGTTCCTTTCAGAACGTAAAACATTTCGTCTTCGTTCTCGTGCTTGTGCCAGATGAACTCGCCTTTGAATTTTGCCAGCTTTACCTCCTGCCCGTTTAATTCTCCTACAACTTTGGGAGACCAATGTTCTGTGAAGAGCGAGAGTTTTTGATTGATGTTGATTTTTTCGATAGACATGATAAAATCCAAATTCTATCCGCCACGGGCGGACTAAAATCTAAAATAAGTTATTTCCAATTTTGTAATTCAATAATATTCCCGTCAATGTCTCTGACGTACGCGAACGTCAGCAATCCTACCCCCGGCACTTCATGCTCGACTATTTCTCCTACCATAGCGCCGCCATGTTCCAAAACTTTTGTTACTAATTTCTGCACGTCATCCACAAGAAACGCGATGTGACCGAATCCTTTTCTATTAGAAAGCGTTGGCAAGCGTTCTTCATTCTTTTCATATTGAAATATTTCAAGCGTAGGCAGCTTGCCATCGTATCCGGGGAGCGCGAGATGGATTCCTTTAAGATGAGCGCGGGGAACGGCAGTTCCTTTCTCAAGCCACTCGCCGGAGAGGTCGCGCTTTGGCTCGAGAGGCTTGCATTCAAACACATCAATATAAAATTGAGCTAAACGCTGCCAGTCGTCGGTGATGATGTTGGTGTGAACGTATTTGAGCATGGGTTTTGTATAAGGGATTTAATGGCTTTTTTTAATATAAGTCTATACTATGAAAAATACGACTAATTTTAATGCTATAGTA
>SCUC01000307.1 GCA_004322375.1 Bacteroidota bacterium | reverse complement strand
TATGATTTTGTGCTGTATGAGTATTATTTTACAGATGATGCCGGGCATAGCCAATCAATGGAAAAAGCGATTGTTACTCTTCAAAACGTTGATAGGCTGTTGGAGGGAATAGTCGAACATTTTAATTTCAAGAAAAATTTATTTCTTTTGACGAGCGACCATGGCAATATTGAAGATGTATCAACAAAAAGCCATACACGAAATCCCGTGCCATTGCTCGCGATGGGAATTGGACATGAAGCTGTCGCGAGAAAGGTGAAGAGGTTGGTGGATGTTGCGCCGGCTGTGGTGAGATTGATTGGAGATAATTGAAATAATTTTGTAGTAATGAATCTTAGTACGTCGGTTTGTTGTGTTCGTTATGAGCAAGAATAATATTACTAACAGATGTTACGCACCTCATGGAGCTTTATAAACAACTACTTCCGCGTTGCCGTAAACGACAACGCTACTTTATACAAGTCCCCTAAATGGGACTACTTTTGCTGATTAGTCGGATTTATCCGACTTGTAGTCAGTAGCATCGTCGTTTACGGCGATGCGGAAACAGTCGGTGCGTAACATCGGTTACTAATTTATCCAGCGATGGGTTTTATACCCATCGCTACATCAGAGTATGTCCATGCCAATTAAATAATCAAAAACAAAAATGAAGCATGACCCGCGCCCCTGCATTTAAAGCCTGTCTGCTGTATAGTATCGGCATTCTTGCCGGG
Organism: Bacteroidota bacterium; assembly: GCA_004322375.1. Classification (GTDB taxonomy): domain Bacteria; phylum Bacteroidota; class Ignavibacteria; order UBA10030; family SZUA-254; genus FW602-bin19. Next base: position 1,425 of record SCUC01000307.1, on the reverse strand, counting down.
TGGTACTTTTCTTTTTCGTTGGTGTGGCTGCTTGCATCTATCGTGGTTTGCAGTGTAGGAGCGTTTCTTCTTTGGAGAAAGAATCATCATTCGCTTCTTGCATCGTTCATCTTTGTGCTTATCATTATTACTCTTGGAGTATGTAAGATAACATGGGATGGTAAAACCCACGCGGAGAATAGCTTAACTAACGTTGTAAGCGATGAAGAACAAGAAGCAACTATCATAGGAGTGATAACAGAACGGGCAACGCCACGCCAGAGATATTATTCATTGATTATTGAAGCGAACTCGCTTTCGATCCGGAATAGGATGCTGAAGGTGGAAGGGGACGTGATCGTTTCGCTTGAAAAAAAGAAAGTTACCAAAGAAGTTATCAAATCGCTTTTTTATGGAAGAAAGGTTTCGTTTACCGGAACCATCAGGTTCCCGGCACAGGCAAGAAACCCCGGCGAGTTTGACTACAGAAGGTATCTTTACCTGCGTGGAGTGTATGCTCAATTTCGCGTTCCTTCTGAAGAAGGGATTGTCATGGGAGAGCGTGCCGGTAATTGGCTCACAGCCGGCGTTATCCATCCGTTCCGCGATTGGATAAGCGAAACGATGGATGTACTCGTCGGAGGTGAGGAAGCGAATCTTCTGAAAGGATTAGTCATTGGCGAACGTTCAGAGATTGACCCGGACATAAAAATAGCATTTACGAACGCGGGGTTAATGCACATTCTTGCCGTTTCTGGCTTGAATGTTGGGTTGGTAACAATAATGTTCTGGTTGGTTTTCTCGTTGTTCAGAATTCCCCGACTGTTTGTAGGCTTGCTGACGGCTCTTTGCCTTGTCATATTCGCCGTGTTAACAGGCGGTGAAGCATCTGTAGTACGCGCTGTAATCATGGCGAACGTTTTTATCGGAGCGAAAATTTTTGAGCAAAAAACAAACCTTTTTAATGTCGTAGGGCTTGCCGCATTGTTCATGTTGCTCATTGATGCGCGATGGCTTTTCAATGTGGGCTTTCAACTTTCGTTTGTTGCCGTGCTTGCATTGGCGCAAATCTATCCGCGAATGGAAGAATGGATGAAGAAATTTCAAATTTTCCAGCAGAGTCATTCGTTCTTCAAAAAATATCTTTTCCTTGCGACAGTAGTCTCTCTCGCCGCGACGATAGGAACGCTTCCGTTTACAATCTATTATTTTCACCAATTCTCGATTATTGGAATCTTCATGAATATTATCGCTGTTCCTTTATCGGGCTTTGTGCTTGTTTTCGGATGCTTAGTAGTGTTGACATCGGGGGTTTCAATGTCGCTAGGGGCGGTGTATGCACTGCCTGCTTATTGGAGCGCTCGGTTGCTTCTCAAATTTACGGAGTGGGGAGGAGGCTGGTCGCACAGCGCGATGGAACTCTACGTGGATTTACCGACAGCAATA
>SCUC01000306.1 GCA_004322375.1 Bacteroidota bacterium | reverse complement strand
GCTCTTCCGATCTTTGTGAAATAGTGATGGAATCCCCGAACATTTTTTTCAGCGATTCCATCGCTTTTATTTGAATAGATTGTTGCGCTGTGCCATTCGCGACAAACCACCCGCAAAAAGCGAGGCTCGACAAAGCCGGCAAGCTAAAAACGACAAACAAAAAACAGCGAAGCATCTTCCGTTACTCTTAGAAATTATACCCTATTCCTACATTCAACAGCTTAGAATTATTCTCTGCCGCGTTATTCAAGAATTGGTAATCGAGCTTGAACACGGTGTTGTACGTCGGTTTGTAGGTGAGACCGAGCGTAATTTCGTTTCTGTCATAATTTTCATTCGCCGTGAAGCCGGTAACAGAAGCCTGCGTGTTGTATTTTTCATAACGAAGAAAAGGGGACAGGGAATGTTCCGATTCTTCACAAAGATACGGCATGATATCGTACGCTCCTTCGATATAAAAGCCGTAAATATTATCGCCAACGCTATTGCCATACGCCGCGTTTATTTTATCGGCGTCCGCGATTGATATAAATGCGCCAACCGCGCGGAGTGAAAGTTTTTCAATGGAATATTGAACGTCGCCGGAAATTAGCGTTACCGTGCCGCTGCCGATTGAATCAATGCCCTCAGTCGTATTTCCGAAATAGAATGAGCCGCCAAGTCTTAAATCAGGTTGCGGAATGTAATCAAGCCTGCCGGTGAATGATGGGTTGAGCGGAGAGCTTTCGAAACCAGATTGACGACCTCCGCGTATCCCACTTGAGCCTGAAAGTCCGTCGGCTTTTAATCCAGCCATAAGGTACAGCTGGTAGTTTACACCCTCTGAAAGGGAACCGTAAATTCCCGCGCCGGATTCGCGCCATGTCGAGGGGATGACATTGCGGTCAACGTTGGGGCGTTCGACGCCGTTGAAGATGGGAGGTTCATGAAACTGGTTAATGATGCCGACGGGAGGGAGAAGAATTCCTGCTCTCAAACCGATGTTCTGGTTGAAATGCCAATCGAGGTATGCCTGTTCGAGCGCGATCTCGCCACCATCGGGGCTGCCGGCTTCAATTTTGGTATGCTCAAGTTCCAGCTCTGATTTGAATGAAAGCTGGTCATTGAAAGAATGTCCAAGATAGATGATGAAGCGGTGAAAATCAAGCTGTCCTTTCGATGAGCCGTCGGGTTCATTGTAATGAAGCTCGCCATATCCACCGACAGTGGTGTTTTCCTGAGCATGGAGCGAAGAATTTCCCATAACTGCTAGAATTACAAGAAATATAGGGATAAAAAAATAGTTGATTAAAGAACGCATAACGTATCTCCTTAAATATTGATTTGATTAGTTAATTAAGGAGTGATAACCAATGTTTGAATTCATGCCGACACTTCGTTATATTGATAGAGAGTCGGTGAATGACATCGTTCATCACTCGTTTTGATTAGAGCGCTTCACGTTCATCCTTGCAGGGAAATGTGAGCGCTCTTTTTTTTATTATTATTTCTGGTTTTATTATTCTGGTTGTTTTTTTCTTGAGTTAAAAAATTCAATATTCAAATTCCAAAGAACAATATTGTAATACTAATTGGCATTTGAGATTTATTTGGAATTTGTTTTTTGAGGTTTGGATTTTC
>SCUC01000305.1 GCA_004322375.1 Bacteroidota bacterium | reverse complement strand
CCCAAATTAAAAATATGTCCAGTTCCTTTCCCAAATTTACGCAAAATATTCTTCACTTCCTCTCGAATTCGTTCCGGCTTGGCGTATAATATTGTGGGGTCCATATTTCCTTGCAGCGCAACGGTTTTTCCGATTGAATTTCGGGCATTTCCAATATCAATCGTCCAATCTAGCCCTACAACGTCGCAGCCGGAAGCGGCGATTTTTTCTAATGAATGTCCGCAATCCTTACAAAATACTATAACAGGCACATTCGTATGGTTAGTTTCCTCAATGACCTGCTTGATATACCTAAGGGAAAATTCTTCAAAAGCATCTTGTGTTAAAATCCCTCCCCATGTATCGAAAATCTGAATGGCTTGCGCTCCCGCTTCTATTTGTGCGCTCAGGTAGTGGGAAACGGAGGCTGCGATTTTACCCAGCAGCCTGTGAGCAATCGCCGGTTCGTTATAGAGCAACTCCTTGATATACCGAAAATTTTTTGAACCTTTTCCCTCGACCATATACGAAGCAAGAGTCCACGGAGAGCCTGAAAACCCGATGAGCGGAACGGTTCCCTTCAATTGTTTGCGAGTTAATCGTAGTGCGTCCATCACGTAGCGAAGCTTTTCGTCCGGGTCGGGCATAATTAACGATTCGATTTCCGATGCGGTTCGAATCGGTGTGGGGAACCGCGGTCCCCCTTTGCCCTCTTCGACAATAAGTTCCATCCCCATAGCTTCCGGTACTACCAGAATATCGGAAAAAATAATTGCCGCGTCAACATTTAATATATCCACAGGTTGTATTGTGACTTCTGCGGCAAGTTCAGGAGTTTTACAGAGGGTTAAAAAATCTGTTGTTGCCCTCACGGCACGGTACTCCGGTAAATAACGTCCTGCCTGGCGCATAAACCAAACAGGGGTTCTGGAGACGGGTTGGCGGAAGCAGGCTTTAAGAAAGATGTCGTTCATTATTTCTGATTTCTGAATTCTGATTGCTGATTATTTGGGATTACCTGCTGATTCAACATTGAATAATTGAACGAGCATTGTGATCATGCTTTCTATGGTGGAAGTTGTTGCGAGATGCACATGTCGAAAACCTGTAACAGTTGAAGCTTCTTTGGTAACAGGACCTATGACAACTACTAATGCATCATCGGCTATTTTTTTGAATTCGTATGGCGAAAACATTGCAGCGAAATTTTTAACCGTTGACGGACTCGTGAACGTCAACACGTTAATTTCCCCTGCTAAAATTTTTGTTTTTATTTCTTGAATATCAGCTTTCTTCGGTTGAACTGTGTTATATACAACCACAGGGTCAACTTTTGCTCCGAGTATTTTAAGATTACCTGAAAGCTGTTCTTTTCCTAAATTTCCTCGCGGATGCAGGAATACCCTGTCGCGAATATCTTGTTGTTGCAGCGCGCGGAACAGATCGTTCGATGTAAATTTATCGGGCATGAGCGTTACGCTGAGTCCGTGCTTCTCGCAAACAGCTTTCGTTTTCTCTCCAACGACACAAATTATTTTATTTTGGCACTCCTGCGCAGCAATGTTACGTTCAGCGAGGCGTCTGAAAAAAAACTCAACACCATTCGCACTTGTAAAAATTAACCCGTCATACATGTATAACGAATCAATCGCTTTATCGCACAAGTCCCACGAATCCGGCGGGATAATTTCAATCATTGGAAAAAGTACGGGATTGAAGCCGTTCTTTTCCAGAGCCTCTACAAACTCTCTTGACTGGCGTGCAGCGCGTGTGACTAGAACGTTAATCAATGCAAAATTCAAAATGCAAAAAGATTATCTGTTATTAGTTATTTGTTTACCTACGGTTCGAAGAACGGCTCGTAGAGTTATCTGTGATTTGTGGGTGAAAAAGCAGATAAAGAAACCGATGTAAGATTCAGGATGCAAGATTCATTTTTCACAAATTAAACATGCTGCACAAAGAGCCAAGAGCTAAGTACAAAGAACAAAGTGCCAAGTACAATAAACTACCAAATGACGAATGACCAATGCCTAATGACCGTCCTCAGTAGTTCGTATAGAATCCAAAATCTCTTTCCCGCCACACTCTAACAAGGATTTCGCAAGTGATTTGCCTAATGGTTCAGATTCTTCAGGTTTACCATGAATTTTGCCTCGAACAATTTTCTTTCCGTCAATGCTTCCAATTAATGCATCAAGTTGAAAAACATTATCTTCGATTCTACCGTAAGCGCCAATGGGGATTTGACAACCGCCTTCTAAGTATCGTAGCAACGCCCTCTCGCCGCATGTTGAAATGTTAGTCGGTTGGCTATTGAGGGGTTGAAAATATTCCTCAATCCGATGGTCGTTCTCACGAATTTCTACGGCAAGCGCACCCTGACCAACTGCCGGAAGCATCTGTTCAAATGACAGTGTCTCTGTGATTCTATTATCAAAGCCCAGACGGATGACGCCCGCCCTCGCAAGGATCATTCCATCCCAATCTGATTCATCTAATTTCGCGAGCCTTGTGTTAAGGTTGCCTCGAACATCTACAATATTGAGGTCGGGACGTGCATGGAGCAACTGCGATTTTCTTCGCAAGCTGCTTGTCGCGATAGTTGCGCCACCGGATAACTCTTCAAAGCGTTTATACCCTTTTTTTGTATTTGCAATGAAAACATCCCGCGCGTCTTCACGCTTGCCGATGGCGCCGATACATAATCCTTCCGGTAATTGAGTCGGCAAATCTTTCAGGCTGTGGACTGCGGCATCAATTTGGTTATCAAGCATTGCTTGCTCAATCTCACGGGTGAATAATCCTTTATCTCCAATTTTGGAAAGGGGGGAATCTAAAATTTTATCGCCCTTCGTCTTGATAAGCCGGATTTCCACATGGAGCTTTGGAAATGTTTTCTCAAGCATAGCTTTTACCCATTCAGTTTGCCAGAGCGCAAGCTGGCTTCCGCGGCTGCCGAGGATAAGTTTATCGCTCATGAGTTACCTTGTTATCCAATCCAAATAAGGAGCGAAGGAGGTGCAGCTTGTGCTGTGTTTCCTCCTGCTCGCTGGAGCCTGAACCATTCCGTAAATTCACCATCGGTTGGTGAAGTATTTTATTGACAATTCTGTTTGTCAGCAGTTCAACTTCTTCAAGCTGGTCGGGACTGAAATGATGTTTATGCTTATCTACTTCCGCATGACGAATCGCCTCTACCGTTTCGCGAAGTTGTTGAATCGTGGGCGTTACCTGCAACGAATTGTACCAGTTACTAAAATCAATTAACTCCTCAAAAATAATCTCCTGTGCTTTAGGTATTTCTGCTTTCCTGTGCGCAAGATTGAGGTCTATGATATGGCTCAGGGCATCTATATCGTGGTAGAAAACATTATCAATGTTGTTGCAGGCGGGGTCTATATTTCGCGGTACTCCGATATCAATAATAACAAGAGGGCGGTTGCCCCTGAGCTTCATTGCCTGTTTAATATCGAGAGAGGAGAGAATATAATTCGGCGCATTTACTGCGCTTACAACAATATCTGCCGTTTTTAGTTCAGAGTGAAGGCTTGAAAAATCTACCACAGTTCCGCCAAGCTTTGCAACAAGCTCGTCTGCCCGTTCGCGTGTGCGGTTTGCTATAACAAGCTTTCCTAAATGTTTGTCAAGGAGATGACGGGTTGTCAGCTTACCGGTTTCGCCCGCGCCAATTAACAGAGCGCTCCGTTTCGATAAGTCTTCAAAAATTTTCGATGCAAGTTCGGCTGCGGCATAGCTCACCGATACAGCGCCTTCGCCAAGCTCCGTTTCCGTTCGCACCCGCTTGCCGACATGTAACGCTTTGTTAAATAACCGGTTAAGTATAACTCCGGTCGCGGAAAGCTCCTGCGACACCTTGAACGAATCTTTTATTTGTCCGAGTATCTGTACGTCTCCAAGCACGAGGGAATCCAATCCTGATGAAACTCGAAGGAGATGTCGTACTGCATTATGAGACGCGAAGTGATAAAAATGTTCTTCTCCCGTTATGCCGGATGCATGTTTTAACGCGGAAAGAGTTTGCCACATCGGCATACCGTTCGGGTATTGTCCTTTCGGCACGAAATACAACTCGGTTCTATTGCACGTTGAGACAAGAACCGCTTCACTAAATTTCTGCTGCTTAGTTGATGAGATCAACGCTTTCGCTTCGTCAACGGAGAACCACAACTTTTCCCGCACCTCAACAGGCGCAGTCCGGTGGTTAATGCCAACGCAAAACAGGTTAATCATGCAAGCTCATCATTGGAAATTATGAAACTTACTGAACAGCATGTTAATAACCGTCATCGAAAAAAGCGAAACGACAAATCCCATAATGGAAAGCACCATGATTTTTCTTCCGCTCCAGCCTGCTACTTTTTTTGCGGTTAACCCAACAGCATACAACAGCCAGGTGGCGATTGTTCCGAACAGCTTCGGGTCGGTCAGATACATCGGTTGGAATACCGTACGTAGGAGAACTATGCCTAAGATAATGGCAACAGTAAGAAGAATAAATCCCACCCCGATGGCAGTAAAGCTCATTCGTTCAAGAGCTTCTAAGGTTGGGAGGCGATTATAAATTACTCCGAAATGGCTCGACTTGATGTTATGGTAGAGCATCAAATACAAAAATCCGTACACAGCAGAAATTGCTAGCGCGGAAAATCCGAATAGCGCCGTAGAAACATGCATGCCAAGCAAATTATTTCTGAGCAGCAACGGAACAGCCGGCATTTCTTTAATCAACAATGTTGAGCAAAGTTGGAAGAAAAAGGGAAGAATGAGAATAAAATAACCGGTAGTTCTATTTTGAATTCTCATTTCAATATAGGCATACACGACTGTAATCGTTAATGCAATAAGGCT
>SCUC01000304.1 GCA_004322375.1 Bacteroidota bacterium | reverse complement strand
CCACTCCTTTATTTCCTTCTTGCATAGCCTTAATCCTTCTGATATTCTTTATAAAGTTGTCCGATGATTGCGCCCACGATGAACACTACAGAAGAATAATAAATCCAAACGATGAAAACAAGTAAAAAAGCGTAAGTTCCATATAATTTTGTAAAAGAATGAAACGTGGAAAGATACCAGTTAAACAGCTTTCCCGCCGTCACCCACAACGTTGTTGTCGTAATCGCCGAAATAATGGCAACTTTTGTATTTACTCCATGATCCGGTATAAATCGGTAGAGAATGAAGAACATCACTAAAGTAAGAACTAACGAAATCGCTCCCGGTACAAATTCAAGCACTTCTTCTAGGTGAAGATTTTGTAATCTCGGTAATTCGCTCACCAGGCTTTTACTAAACGACATAAGCCAGGGGAAAATGCTTGTTATAATAAAGAGGATACCGACAAGAAAAACCCAGAGAAAATCTTCCACTATAGTCAGCAACACTAACTTGGAAGATTTACATTTGTAAATCCGGTTAAGAATAGTTCGTGTCGCGCTGAATAACGATGTTGCAGTCCATGTCAAAACTCCCATCCCGATAAGCCCGTATGATGTTTTAAACGTCATAATATCCAGAAGCACCTGGCGGATTGAAGATTTGATAGATTCTGCATAAGGCTCTGCAGGAAATGCAGCTTTAAGAACTTCGTCAAGCTGTTGTATGGCGAGATATGAAGAACTGAGAAATACTCCTAACAACGACGTTAATAACAAGAGCAATGGTATTACACATAATATCCCATTAAAGGATAGACCCGAAGCCATAAAGAGAAGGTCATCTTCATGAAAACGGCGATATGTCCCTTTTATGAAATACCAAATTGTCCAAAAAAATTGTGAAATCGCTTTCAGTATTTTTTGGGGACTGTTCTTATGTGCAATCATTTGTTAGTTCTACTCTGAACGTCCTGTTGTAAATAGGCTTTTATTGGAGTCTTTGCGAAACCACTTTTTTTCATTCCCTACGGAACTGTCCGAAAACCTGAGTGGAATATCTTTCTGAGATCAATCAATGGCACGCCATTGTTATTAACGTTGATGACATAGTACCTAAAGCAATCCACTTTATCTCTACCCATCCCGCCAATATGGATCGGGTTTTCGGGGTTTCGTTTTGCCCTTCCCTACAAAGTAGGGAAGGGATAGGGATGGGTAAAAGTAATGAAAAAGCACTTTCAGTTTTCTGCTGCAAACAAAAAGACACATGTCATTAGCAGCGAATCCTAGAATCAATCTAGTACAATTTTGAAGTTTAGTCCCGTTAAAACGGGATTCACTCATCTTCGCATCGTTCTGATGACACCATGGATTGTTTTCACACAGTTGCTTAAACCAATCGCAACTACGATTTCTCTATTGTTAGGGTTACTTCTGTAATTTATTTTAATAACCCATCAATTATAGTATGTTAAGCTTTGCAAACTTCACCATGAGCTGTTTCGTGCCGTATGCTTCAAACAAAACCGATGCTTTCATCATCTCGCCGCTGCCCGAAATGCCAACTACTTTTCCCTGTCCGAATGTTTCATGCTCCACAATGCCGCCAACGCGTAATCGTTTTGTTATATCCGACATATGTTCATAATCGGGTTGCTCGTCCGAATAAAATTCCGGTACTTGTTGTTTCTCTTTTCTGTACGAAACCTGTGGAGTAAAAGATGCGCCATATTCTCTTTTTCGCTCCGTGAATCGCTTAAAAGAATGATATTCTTCCACTCCTTCTCCCCGAATCTCGCTAAGAAATTGTGATGGCGACTGAAACGATATTTCTCCGAATCTATATCTCGTTCTTGCATGGGAAAGATACAATTTTCTCATCGCGCGTGTCGCGCCAACATAAAGTAACCTGCGCTCTTCTTCAAGCTCTTCCTGTTCTATCGTGGATGTGTAGAAAGGAAGCAAGCCCTCCTCTAACCCGGCAATAAAGACCACCGGGAACTCTAAGCCTTTTGCGCTATGAAGTGTCATCAATGTTACGGCGTTGTGCTTATCATCCCACTCGTCAACATCGGCTACAAGGGCAACTTCTTCAAGAAAATCTTCAAGCTTTGCTTCAGGATGCTCATCTGCATATTCTGAAATTGCAGAAAGAAGCTCCTGGACGTTCTCCCATCTACCCATAGATTCCTGCGTCGCCTCGTCTTTGAATATTTTAAGAATTCCAATTTCATCAATCATTGTACGGGCAAGCTCGCTCATAGAAATTTGTTCTTTGAGCTGCGCATATTTTTTAATAAAATTTGAGAATTGCGTTACTCCCTGTTTTGCTTTTGGAGCTAACCGTGGATTTTCCTGAGAGCGGTGTACGCTTTCTAACAGGCTGATATTGTTCTGAACTGCGAATTCTCTAACATGACCTAATGCCACATCTCCTATGCCCCGAACCGGATAGTTAATAATTCTTAAAAGACTTTCAGAATCTTGCGAGTTGGCGAGCAACCGTAGGTAGGCAAGAGTATCTTTGACTTCTTTCCGTTGGTAAAAAGCTACTCCGCTGACAAGGACATACGGAATGCTGTTTTTCCTAAACGCTTCTTCGAGCGAACGAGATTGAAAGTTAGTACGGTATAATACCGCGAAATGCTTGAGGTCGAGCTTAAATCGTATGCAATCGTTTGTGATTCTACTGACAATCTGCGATCCTTCTTCCCTGTCGTCAACACATTCGATGACATGAATCGGGTCTCCTTCTTCGTTCTCGGTCCAAAGTGTTTTGTGTATTTGTCCTTGGTTAAATTTTATTAGCCTGTCTGCAGCCCCTAGGATATTCTTGGTCGAGCGATAATTCTGCTCAAGACAAAATATTTTTGCTTCCGGATAATCTCGCTCGAAATCTAGAATATTCCTTATATCCGCGCCCCGAAAAGCGTAAATGCTCTGAGCGTCATCCCCCACAACACAAATGTTTTTATGGCTGCTTGCTAATGTCTTGAGGAGAACATATTGAACATGATTGGTATCCTGATATTCATCAACGAGAATGAAGCGAAATCGTTTCTGATATTTTACTAGCGTCTCTTGATTTTGCTTGAACAACGTAATCGGTTTTAAAAGTAAATCATCGAAATCCATTGCGTTGTTCTGCAATAGCTGTTGCTGATATTCCTTAAAAAGAATCGTCGTTTTCTCTTCAAACAATGAGGATGCCCGTCTTCCAAATTCATCGGGCGTCACCATCTGGTTCTTCGCGGCTGAAATTTTCGATTGAACTGCATTCGGATTGAATTGTTGGACATTGATACCCAGCGAGTTCATGATTCGTTTAATCAGACTAACGCTATCATCATCATCATAAATGGTAAAATTTCTTGTGTATCCGAGACGCTCACATTCAACTCTCAACATTCGCGCGAAGATAGAATGAAACGTCCCCATCCAAAGAGACCCGCTCTTCTCGCCAACTAACTTTTTAATCCGCTCCTTCATCTCGTTTGCCGCTTTGTTTGTAAACGTTAGCGCAAGAATGTTATATGCCGGCACGCCGATAGATAATAAATGCGCGATACGATATGTAAGAACGCGGGTTTTCCCGCTCCCGGCTCCTGCCACAATAAGAACAGGACCCTCTAATGCTTTTGCAGCTTCTCGCTGCGCTGGATTTAATTCGTTAAGAAATGTCATTACAATATTTTTCTACAATGCAATGATAGGGAAAATGGAGGGAATATCAAAAAGAAAAAAGTCCGTGTGTATCCACGGACTTATGTTCTACATCTCAATGAATAATTTTTTTTTCATCTTACAGCATTATCGCTCCCTCTAAGCGAAGCAAAAATTCTTTTGTTTTAATCCCTGCTCCGTACCCGACCAGGGAGCCATTTGAACCAAGCACACGGTGGCAAGGAATAATCACAGGAAGCGGGTTCGATGCATTTGCCCTGCCAACTGCTTGAAACGCCTGCGGAGTTTTTACCCGCTTTGCTAATTGCTTATAGGTGATTGTTGTCCCATATTCAACCTTCAAGAGCTCTTTCCAAACACGAATTTGAAACGGAGTCCCCATCAGGTCTATGCCGAGATTAAACTTCGCGAGCTTGCCGTTAAAATAACGGTTCAACTGGTCTATGACATCTTTATTACGGGAGCGGTTGTCAACAACTGTTTCTAAATCAAAATGTTGTTCAATCCATCCGATAAAATCTTTCCGGCTTTCTCGTGGAACGCTGATTTTGCAAACGCCTTCATCGGTGGATGCTACATAAATTTTCCCGATGCGTGACTCGAACGATGTACAATAAACTTTAGTAACCGCTTTGCTGCTTAATGTGATTTCTTTATGACGGTCATCCGACTTCATCTTTTTTCGTATCAACGAAGTAAGTGGAGTTATCTCGGCTATGGCGAGATCAGTATAAACCATAACACCCTCTATACACTTTGCTGTGTAACACTCTTTTAGACATTAACTTGGGTTAACAATGAATGCCCCGTTTTTCTGAGATTGAAACTTTTTGAATTAATTTTTGGCGAGAAAACAAATCCCTAATTGAGCCACACACCCAACTGACGGGGGTAAGTATAACGAGAATCTACTACAAAAACAAGAGCTAAATCCTTATCTTGAAAATATTTTTCTTGACTTCATAGATGAATTACTTTCATAACTTTATGGAAAATTTTTCTATGTAGCCTTAGGTTAAAAAAACGCTTTCACTTCTGCCCGCCCGGTATGAACTGCCTCTCTACCACCTTCTATTCTTCCCTCGTAGCTTACAGTAGCTTGAAGAAATTGAGTGAGACGGTAATCACTTTGAAGCCGCGCAATCCATGTTTTCCCTGCAACTCTTCCTGAAGTCAATTCAAACGGCAAGATGCCTGTGATATTTGTTACTATTGCCTCCTCCCTAACAAGTTCAACACGGGCTTGCCCCGCTCCCTTAAATGAATATACGGCACGAATTGACTGGTCGTTTAGTTCAGCTTTATCTTGACCATAATTAATCCCTGAGCCGACACTGAACTTAAAACCAAGCTCTAATTCCTGACGTGGACGATATGATAAATCATAACTTAGCGCTTCTAATATAATGCTGCGCTTCCGGTACCTTAATTGGTTAGCGAGTAAATTATCATCTTTTATGGAATAGTCTATTTGGTTTGATATTTCTTTTAGAAATGACCATCGGATTCGTACAGAGCGCTCACGGGCGTATGTCAATTCGTCTTGTGTAGCATATTTTGTCAATCCACGTCGTTGACTATATCGGAAGCGTATATTTAAATTCTGATTGTTTTCCAACACATATATATCCTGTGTCATGAGTTGGCTTCCCGCCAGTGTTGTTAAATTATTAAGAAATTTGTTGAAATGAAGAAAATAAATGGCACTCTTTTCTGTTTCAGTGCTTTTTTCCTCAATACGAACATACGTTTCTGTTGATAACGCTGAAAACAGCTTCGATGTCCATGAGTTATTTCCATCAAACAAATGAAATCCATTCAATCTTAACCTCCCGCTCGTTTTCAAATTGATAGCCGGGATGTACTCTTCAGTAGGAAAGTACAGTGCAATATATTCACCGTCAAACCGGGTAGGTTGAAAATCAGATTCATCTACAATCCTATTTCCGTTCAAATCGCCGGCATAAACATAATTACCTGTTCCTTTTGGTACCTGCTGAAATATGCGTTCCATTTTCGCTGTTCGCTCTGAAGCCGCTTCATAAAACCAGTCGGATTCAATCCCCCTCTCTAAAGGATTATATCTTGATTGCCAACGGAGCAGCAGAGAATTATCTAACTGGTTTCCACTCAATTCCGTATTTATTCTCTTAATATCCTGAATTGTAACTTGCATTTTTGATGAAAAATCATTCCATTCTGTTAATTCTGCCATGTAATGCTGCGTGAATGTTTTTATTGTTGGAATGGGCTGATTCGCTCTTAACGAATCAAACAATCTCCAGCCCCATTCTGCATTAAAATTTAATAGCCCGATATTGCTCAATCCTACGCTTGGTCCAAAATCAGTGAAACGGTAACTCCCAAATTGTAACGAATCGAGGGCAAGAGCTTTAAGTTGGCGATTTTCGTTCTCAATTCTGAACGCAGTGACAACATTTTCACTTACTTGATAGCTAGCTCTCCCCATCTGACGTAACCAATACCCATTTTGCGATTTAACATAATCCTTACTACGGATTTCTTCTAAAGTATAATTCATCATGGGCAATGCTGCGGGAGATAAGTTAATTGATGCTAGAAACCTTTTAGAATTAAATTGCGATTTATCCAATGTTCCATATTCGCCTCCTAAAGAAATATGATTGACAGGATCATATTTGACCTTGGCTTCGCGTAACTCCTCATTGCCTGCCGTGTTTTCAGATGACCATTTCCGCGTAAACTCAACATCATTTATTCTATCTAATCCATTGAAATGCTTAGTGATATAGCGTTCATTCAAATTAAGTTTGAGTAAGCCTATGTTGGTATTTCCCAACGTTATATCTTTTGGTTCGAATTGAATTGAAAGTTTATAAGCATTCCCTCCTGTTACACTATCATCAAGAATTGAAAATCTATTCCTGTCAAACTCTGAGTGAGCAAACTCGCCTGATAAGGTAACCCAATCTAACGGTTTAGCTCCTAACAAAACATCGGAAATAGTTTGTTCTTCCGGCAACGGTAACAACCTTATCGGCAAATAGCTGCCATTACCGATGCCGGCAAATGAGTAATTGCCCACAGATATTTTACTATAATCACCTATTCCATTGCCCACATAGCTGAAATGAACAAGATACAATGAATTCAGCGTGTCAAGCGGGTTGAACCGATAAATGGTATATGGTATCATTGTTTCAGTGGAAGGTGAGAAAACAGTGGTATCAATCCGTTGGTAATTTCCTTTTCCTGCTCCCACTGAATCTACCCCTGAACGATATGCGCCTAACCTGTTTCCGCCTGCTCCTGCTAGTATAGCCTTGTCTTGTTCACTTAATTGCAAATCAACAGGTGATTCATAATCATCACTCTCCTTTGCAAAAGAAAAATTTAGTGAATATTTGTCCTTCAGAAATTGCGTTCCGGCTTTGGCGCTCAATAATGTCCGGTTATATTGCCTATCACTATACTCATAATCTACAGTTACTCGCGAAGCTGAAGATATTAACGTTCTTGCCGTGAATGTTATCTCCCCTGTTCCATATTCTATTACATAATCATTTGTTTCGCCACGAACTACACGTTCGCCATTAATATAAACACGTTCAGTTCCTGCTATTACGATAATATCACGTTCCCCGTTTTTCCCGAGTAGCCGGTACGGACCTTGTACACCATCAATTCCTATAAATGATTGAGAAGCATACTTACCTCTTGTAGTAGCTCCCGCCGCAAGAATATCCCCATGAGAAAAGCCAGTTCGGTAAACTGCATCCAGTTTCGCTCCCTGCAGTTTTCGCGTGAAGTTACCAAATTCACCCTGTTGAACGTTAAGATTAAAATCGCCGAGCGTAGCGCTCACATCTCTGCTTCTCAATTCGATAAAGACTTTATCTATTTCTTGCAGCGTTTGCGTTGTCCCCTCCGGCTGAATTGGACTATTTTCATCTGTCAGAGCAGCGATTACTTCTATATCGTCCGTCAGGTTACCTGAAAGTTGCATCCTGAAACCTGAATTCAGTGTTAAATCCCTGTTTGTTCCTATCGTTAATCCCCTAACAAGGCTTCCACTCTTTTGAAGATTTGATGACGTAAAAACATCGTCAAATGAAAACGGCGTTACCTGCTTTGCTACTCTTTTTTCGATTCCTTTAGAAGTATCCCTTTCATAAATCAATTGTTGATGCTGATACTTTTCCTCGAAGATAAAAGGCAATGCCTTGTAATGTATTTCTACTATGTGAGCAATGGAGTCATTCTTATTTAGAGTGTCATTCCGCACAACGGAGTCATTCTGAGCGGAGCGAAGAATCTCCTCCCCTCGAGGATTCTTAATTCCCGCATAATTCAACCTCACCCTTCCCCACCGTTCATCCAACGTATAATCAGTATTTCTGATAAGCCGTACAGTATCTACCCACACCGTATCCGAATTTCGCACGATAAACTGATGCGGAAGCTGAAAGGAAGTATCCAGATTGGCAACAGAAAATTTTACTTGATGAAAAACAATGGCATTGGCAGAATCAACCGATTGAGAAAACGCAGGCAAGATTGAAAACAAGAAAAAACAATGTAGGACGATTCGCCAAATCGTCCCCACGG
>SCUC01000303.1 GCA_004322375.1 Bacteroidota bacterium | reverse complement strand
AAAAGAGATTTACCTTGGATTATTGAAATCATTTAGGTGAAAACACTATGCCTAATGTTACGGAGAGCCAAAATCCGAAATTCTAATATCTAAATCCTAAACAAATTCTAAATCATAATGTTCAAAACAGCGCGAAATTAAGAGTTTCGATTTTAGTATTTCGAATTTGTTTAGTCAAAGACCCGTAGGGATATTCGGATTTGGGATTTCGCATTTTTATTCTCAAACCCTGGTGTGTGTAATGTCTGACTATTACAATAATTCCAACAATATC
Organism: Bacteroidota bacterium; assembly: GCA_004322375.1. Taxonomy (GTDB): domain Bacteria; phylum Bacteroidota; class Ignavibacteria; order UBA10030; family SZUA-254; genus FW602-bin19. The sequence continues at coordinate 4,656 of SCUC01000303.1, read as the reverse complement.
AAGTAAATCGTTTTACGACGTCGTTTGAGAAAATCAATCTCAGCGTATTCATTGCCGGGGGGATGAGCAAAATAAATACCGGCATCCACAACCGCGCTTCGATGATGCTTGCAACGATATAATGAACGATGATAAATATCGGAACGATTACTACTATCCTTTGAAGAAATGCCGGATGCTCCTTAAATTTATAGAGCGTAAGAATCACAAGCGGACCGAGCAACAATATCAGATGCAAATTTGCAACGAGAGCGTTCATTGTCCGTTCCGGTGAAAGGAAGGGTATGTTGCGCCCTATTGCTTCCGCGGTGAACCACACGGGGGAATCACCGGAGATTGCCATTCGTATGGCAACATAAGGCACAATCGCTGCAAGAAACGCTATTGCCGACCTCCTCACCGACTGAGCCGAATACAACCCTACAACTGCCGGTAAGGGAATAAGAAACAGGGGAGTTTCGCGATTCATCATACCAATAAACAATATCAGGTAGAATATCCCGTACAATTCATGAAATAACGCTAGTAGCGCAACGCAAAAAATTGCCGCGTTGAACAGGTCCATCGTTTCACCGATCGAAGGACCATACACCGTCGAAAGAGAATACGCGAGCAGGAGATCGAGCCATAATACTCCATATACTGCTTCACGAGAAGGAAAAAAACGGACAAGAAACAAGAAAAATAACAATTGATATGCGGTAAGGATAATAATTTTGAATACCAAATCTATGAATATTATATCCAATGCCGTGAATACCGCTTTAACGAATTTGATGGCGTAAGGAATCAAAACCCTGTACACATAAGGACCGGGCTGGGTCTGGTTGATCATCCCGTCATAATATTGTTGAAAGTTTTCTCTCATTCCTGTTCCCGGAACGGGCTTTTCCGAGTGCAGCGGCGCCCTATCAGCTATCGCGATGAGGCACGCAAGAGAAAAGAAAAGAATGCCGGCTAATATTGTTGCTTTATGTTGATGGATGTACAATTTCATAACATAATGAATATGGCAAACCTGATAATACTGCTAATGAACGCTGTGTCATTTTAAGAGAATTCCTCGGCGATGGGTATAAAACCTCTACGAGTCGTAAACCATCGCAGGAACAATGAAAAACGCAAAGAAGGGTTTATTCTCAATATAGTTAAAACAACGTTTTATAGACCTACTCTTAATGAACAGATAAAAAAAATACGTTTCATCTCGTTTAAGAATATTTATTCCTACTATCAATCTAAAATCTAAAATAAAAGGACATCCATCCCAGCGCCGCAGCTCCGACAACAATCCACCCTGAATTCAGATTCCATCGAAGCATTACCACTACGGCAAGAACGAAAATTATCCATGTACCGATGCTTGTCAGCGCGGTTGATGCGAGAGTGTATGTTACGGCAACCATCAATCCCAGCGCGGCGGCATTCACGCCATCTAAGAACCCGCGTGCAAGAGGTGATTTCCTCAGCTTCGGTATGAACGGGTTGCTTATCACTACAAATATGAACGAAGGAAGAAACATCCCTGCTGTCGCTATAAACGCGCCGGGCAATCCAAGCAGCACATACCCGATGAATGTTGCCGTGGAAGAAAGTGGACCCGGAGTAAATTGCCCCACGGCAATTGCATCCAACAGTTGTGATTGCGTAAGCCAGTGTCGTGTGTTGACAAGCTCTTCCTGAAGAAATGCAATAAGCACATAACCGCTTCCATATAATATCGAGCCGATTTTTAGAAACAGCAATCCGAGTCCGGTAAGCGTCGCGTTAGATTGTACCGCGACAGTTGTTGCACCTGTTGTTTGGAATATTGCTAACGGAACAACGCGTAACATCGATCTTGCCGTTTGTTGAAGTCTTTTACGGAAATTCCATAGTAACCCGATTGCTCCCGATGCGAACAGTAACACAATTTCGTTAACGCCAAATAAGCTCAGGATAATCACAAGCGATCCTGTTATAACTATGAAGCGATTTTTCACTACGGGCTTGCTGAGTCGAAACACCGCCGCGAGAATGATAGCAATAATCGCTGCGCGAATACCGGAGATAAACGGACTAAGTTCCGGGATAGAGCCGTACGTAACATACAGATAGGCAGACAGCGTTGTAATGATGGCGGCAGGCACAATGAAACATACCCCAGCGACAATCACTCCCTTCCATCCCTCACGAAGATACCCTACATGAATTGCCATTTCCGTGGAATTAGGACCCGGAATGAGATTGGTCGCCCCGATTAAATCGAGAAAATGTTCATGCGTGAGCCACTGCCGGCGTTTCACAACTTCATCCTCCATCATCGCGATGTGAACGGCAGGACCGCCAAACGCCGTCGCTCCAAGCTTAAGGAAGAGGAGTGCGAGCTGCTTCATTTCGGGTGTCGTTATTTCCTTTCCTTCACCCGTATCACTAATTTCAATCCTGACCACATTTCATCAACAGCGCACACTTTAACATCCACTAAGCCATTCGCGAGAGCGATTTCGCGAATGATATTTTCATTCAGGTCGCTTTCTATCTTAGACGACTTCTTGTACCACGAAATCCAGAGCATACCATCCTCCTCCATCTCTTTTCTCAGCGATACAATATCCTTGCCGAGCTTTGCAGCAGTTGTTGCAAAGTAATGAATAGTATCCGCCTTTGTTTTACCGTTTGTCAACATGGTAATTTCCGTTGGGAAATCTTCAAACAGCTCAAAATAATAGTCCGGCTGGTTGATAAGTCGGAGCTTGGATTTGGGTTTGATGCCAAGTTTTTTGGCTAACGGGGTTCCTGAGTATCCTGCATTTTTCATAATATCACGAATTGAAAATATCCGGTAATAATGCTGCAAATATATGGTTTTATTTAGAAATTGCAACTTTCTCGCCTCTGTTTCGTTAGCATACTATCATAAACCCGTAGCTACTCATTGGAAGAAGGCGATGACACACAGAGCAACAAAGTCTCGCAGAAATGAGATTACGTTGCAGGATAATTTTCCTCTCAACAACGAAATACGGCGCCGGCTGTTCATTCCCTATTGCGATTCATTCAGACAATGAATCGGTGCTAGTAATACTCCCTATGCAATAATGTTAGAACCTGGATGAATTTCATAACATTCTGTATATTATGAAGTTTGTTTCGAGATGGAATGAGTGTTTTTACTAAGAAAACATTCTCATGCTTCAACTGAGAATTGATTTGCAAACTTACATCAAAGCCAGACCATGAACGTCGTTAAATTCCGAAACTATATCATGGCGCCAATTGCCGTCCTGTTCTTTTTTTCACTTGTCAGCCTCGTAACCTGGCTAGCAGGTGAAAATTTTCTTACAATAATTAATTACATCTACATTGGCATCTTTGCATCTCTGGGTATGGTTCTTTATGCAAAACTCCCAAAGAGAAAAAAGAACCGTGGACGGAAAATTTCCATGTACGCCATCGGGGGACTCCTCTTTCTTGTTATGGGAGTGCTGGGACGTATTGATGGTCAGATAGAAGGATTTTTCTTCTACATTCTGGCGGGGATCACTGCGGGAACTGTTTCTCATTATCTGGTTGCAAAAATTATTGGACCGGTTTTTCTTAATCGCGGGTGGTGCGGATGGGGATGCTGGACAATCATGATTCTTGATGTTTTCCCGTATAAACGAAGCGACGGGCGACTTCCGGAAAAATTCGGTTGGATACGGTACTTACATTTTGCTATGAGTTTCGGGCTCGTGTTGTTGCTCTGGTTTGGTTTTGACTATGGTATCAGTAATCAAAAATGGGATATTGCAGGAATGTACTGGTTCTTAGGAGGCAACATTGTGTACTACGGTATAGGCATCGGTCTCGTACTTTTGTTAAAGGACAACCGGGCATTTTGCAAATATGTCTGCCCGGTCTCGGTTATCATTAAATCGTCAAGCGTATTCTCACTTCTCAGGATTAAAGGCAAAAGCTCTCTCTGTGATCATTGCAATGCATGCACGGCAACCTGCCCGATGAATATTCGCATCCCGGATTACATCGTTGCAGGTCAAAGAGTGGTGTCAACAGAATGTGTCATGTGTCTAACCTGCATCAATACATGTCCAACCGGTGCGCTTGAGGCGTCGTTTGGATTTGACCTTGGCGGGAAAGAACTGCTTCAACCCAAAAGCACGTTACCCGTTTCCATTAAAAATTCGATATGAGGTCATTAACTTATTATTTACAAACCACTAACTCTATAAAAGAATCTACAATGTTTAGAAAATTATTAGGCTTATTTTCCGAGAATCTACCGGGGACTATGCTTGCACTTCTGACCATCATTGTGCAGTTCGTTACAAATATTTCAGGAGGATACGGATTTTTCCGCGATGAATTTTATTACATTGCATGCACCGATCACCTTGCCTGGGGCTATGTGGACCATCCTCCATTTTCTATCTTCATTCTCTGGCTCAATAGATTATTACTGGGGGATTCATTGTTTGCGCTCCGTTTCCTGCCTGCCGTCGCTGGCGCGACGCTGGTGTATCTCACCGGGCTCATTGTACGCGAGTTAAAGGGCGGCAGAATGGCTCAACTTCTTGCCTGCCTTGCCGTTATGATCGCCCCGGTGTACCTTGTTGTCAATGGCTTCTATTCGATGAATGTCTTTGAGCCGCTTTTTTGGATGAGCGCTGCCTA
>SCUC01000033.1 GCA_004322375.1 Bacteroidota bacterium | reverse complement strand
CCCCGGATACCTATCTTAGCACATGGACAACAGTGACGCTTCCAGATTGGACGGCAGACCAGAATTATACGATGCTTACGATAGGACCAGAAAATAACTCCAATGCAGATGCGGGCGATTCGACATCGTACGGCGCGGTGGATAATGTTTGCATCCAATTAATTTCCGATACGACAGTGACGTATCGAGGATTACGGCATCAATCAATCGGTTCGGCGCAGCTTGCCGCACTCGGAGATACAGAGCTTGTCATATCAAATATGACGTCAACAGGGTTTAATGGCGATGGAGTACGGGTGTTGCTGCCTGAAGGCGTTGAGTCATGGTACGGGTTAGCCAATGACGTTGACCCCGGCGGCTTGTTGCCTGATAGCGCTGTTATTCATCGAACTTCATACGCGACAGTCAATGGATTTCCAAACAGTCTGACTGGCGCCACTTATGCCATGAAATTAGATAGCAACAAGTGGGAGATTGGGATTGACAATTCTTCTATAGGCGCTACAAGCTACACATTAGAAATTTATAACGATGATACGCTCGTTCATCGCCAGCCAATTTCCGGAGCAGGAACAACACACAAGCTCAAGGATGGAAAACGATGGGTTTGGATTCCGGTAGTAGTTGGTATAGTAGTTGTATCATGTACGGATTATCATCATAAGACACAATATGATAAGAATGGACATGTAACCGGCACAGAAACGGAATGGAGCTGGGATTGTCCCGGAATAATTGGTTCGATAATACCTTCTGGAGGTTCTGATACAACTGAAGGTGATAAAATTATTATTCTTTCCGATACTTACCCCGGCATTGTCATTCAATCTCCCTCGTATGAGGAAATACATTTTGGCGGGATTCCGTCAGTGAGAATTACGGAGGGAACACATTCTGCTGAGTTCCAGGGGATTACCCATACCAACATCGGGAATGCTACGTTAACAAAATGGAATGACTCGCTGCTTACAATAACCAATGTTGAGGAGAACGATGGGCTGCTTATCGAGGTAGATTCATCGGTGTTGTGGGACTGCGATATTGCTCTTGATAAATCTCCGGTAGAATTACCGCCCGGGGCTACCATACAGACAATCATGCGCGGTTCTTATCCTGATGACTCAGAAGGTGAGTTAGCAAGAATGAATGTTGTTAATTCCGGCAGTGAATTTAACTTGAGCGTAGATTTTGCTGCAATCGGTTCTCCTACGCAATCGTATTGGATATACAACGGTGAAACATTAGTAGGCTCAGGAAACGGAGTTGTGTCGCCGTTGTTGCAATGTATTGATTGGCCCGATGATTTACATATCCGGTTTAAGGATTGGAGCTTTAAATTCACGTGGGAAGAATCTACACAGGTTGTTGACCAGGCTGGAACTAAACAAGCGACGATGATTGAGATATCGCCTTCGATTGCGCCAACAATGCAGCATCTCACGGAAATATCCATGATAGGGTCGGGTGTAGATTCGTTTGCCATCACGCGTGAGAATGGAGTGTTTGTTACCACACTCACATCCACCTATACTGCCGGATGGCAGCTCATTAGCGTGCCGTTAGAAGTGAACGATTATTCAAAGCTCACATTATTTCCAACGGCAAACAGCAATGCGTTCAGGTATGAGGGAGCATATTATATTACAGACACACTGGAAAACGGAGTCGGGTATTGGCTTAAGTTTCCAACGACTACATCGGTTTCAATGACAGGCATTCCGATTACCGTAGATACGATAGATGTTGACGCAGGTTGGAATATCATCGGCTGTATCTCGGAACCTGTTGCAGTATCCGATATTGTTTCAATACCCGGCGGGATTGTTACCTCCCAATTTTACGGCTTCGACCATGGTTATTTACGTCAAGATACAATTATGCCTAATAAAGGAAATTGGGTAAAGGTGAGCACAAGCGGGAAATTGGTGTTGTCTGGCAGTAGCCCATCATCTGCGATGAATACAATAAAGGTCGTTCCAATAAGTGAATTGCCGCCATCTCCTCCCGATGGGGAAGTAACGTCTGTTCCGAGAGAGTTCAAGCTGGAGCAGAATTATCCGAATCCGTTCAACCCCCGTACAGTTTTCAGTCTCCAGTTGCCTGTTTCCTGTTATGTTACTCTGAAAGTCTTTAACATTCTTGGTGAAGAAGTAGCTACAGTAATTGATGGGTTCCAGGTTTCAGGCTTCAAGTCGCAGGTGTGGGAGGCGAGCGGGGTGGCAAGCGGTGTTTATTATTATCAGTTGAAAGCGAAGAAAGGAGAACATGGAGAACGCTTTATGGATGTGAAGAAGATGCTCATTATCAGGTAAGGTGGGCAGGGGGGAGATTCACTTGGAATTATTGCTATACCAAAGCCCATTCTGATTGCAGGATGGGCTTTTATATTTCTGTCTTTGATTATTCGGTCAAGAAAGAAAATGTTACTTGACATTTAAAGAAAACTTTCTTACGTTAATCTGGCTTATCTGTAAAATTGCCGATTATTATTGGATTTGAGTATTATCTAATAGTTATAGGTAGTTTGGCTATCAACTTGCCGGGGTTCCATTCTGGTTATTGTTCCTTCTATCATTGGTTTTATTGCTCACCTAAAGCCGCCCATTTGCGGTCTGTTCTTTCCGATATTATTCAAAAAAATCGTTGGCGGATGATGAAGAAGTATCGTCTGGTAACGATAACCATCTTTACCAAATTCATAATTCAAGGAAGAGCATCATGAGGTACTATACAATCTTAACTATCGTCTTAATTCTTGGAATTTTTGCTTCAACGCAAGTGATGGGTCAAACCACAGGGGATTTCCGCACTCTATCGCCCGGAGGAGCATGGAGCGATACTTCCATCTGGGAAACATATAATGGCGCTTCATGGGTGGCTGCCTCAAACCCTCCTACATCGGCAGACGGTTCTATTTTGGTTTCCGATTCAGTTTTGGTGACTGGAAACCTACAAATTGACGAGCTGACCATTGGTGCAACAGGGATGCTTTGGATTATGAGCAACGCAGCAACGATTTTGAATGGCAACGGGACAGACCTTACTATTAATGGAGAACTTATCCTGAATGGTAATTTGACGTTTAATAATTCAGTAACCGTGGGAGGGACAGGAACGCTTATCAACAACGATACCTTGAATGTTTTTGACGGAATAACGATATCAAGTAATATTCGCAACAATGGATATTTATTGTTCAATGGCATTACTGCATTTAATGGTCATCTTACAACAGACGTCAACAGTATATTTGATATTATGTCCGGGGCAAATCATAGATATGCCTTTCTTACCTTCGCACACGGATTCACGAACCATGGATTGCTCAGAATGGCAGGTTACAGGGATAACTGGGGAAATCCAATCACTGCATCGCTTACTATTACATCAGATTCGCTTCTCAATGCAAATGACGGAACGATTCAAACCATTCTTGGTCACGGAGCAGATAGAGTCATCACTGGACAGGTTAATAATGAAGGGAGTATTATTGTTGACCATGTCCTGACCTTAAATAAAACCGACGTTGCTCACACAAACAAAGGAACTATCAACATTAATGGATCATACATGATTGTCAGCGGCGATACGACAACCTTTACCAATGACAGCACGATTGCTTTAGCGACCGATAAATATCTTGAAGTTAAAAACGGAAGCATGCTTGTTCCTGCAAACGGCTCAATCTCAGGCATGGTGAAAATAACAAATGCAAAGCTCGGTTCAGG
>SCUC01000302.1 GCA_004322375.1 Bacteroidota bacterium | reverse complement strand
CTTACTGCCCCGGAGCCATGACCTATCACCTCGTGCATTGCCGTGTGGAGATTATCTGCAACAGTGCCGTACTTCTCTTGATTATCAATTTCTTCCTGATCGTAAGCAAATTCTTTCAGTATATCTTTACCGCTCGATTTATCATACGCATCTACGATATTATGAAGCAACACGCTCTTGCTTCCATACTGCTCGCGAATCGCTTGCTCATTGGGAAGGTTAATACCAATCGGCGTAACCGGTCCCGTTCCCCCTGTTTCAATAACGACATTGATAACGTTTGCGATTGGAGAACGGTCAATTTTCTTTTTATATTCATCTTTCCACGGGGCTTTATCCTCAAAGTATTGAGCATACTTCGCGAGATTCTGCATCATTGCGGTTTGCGCCGGGTCAGTATAATAAATAGAGGCTTCAAATTCGGCTTTCTGCCCGCGTGGGTCAAGATAGACTTCGATAAATCCGAATATGAAATCAACATTCGAGCTGTCCTTCACCCAGTGAATATTATACTCGCGAAAATCATCCGGGTTTCCCGTACGGAGATATTTAATCAGCTTTTCAACGGTTCCTTTTTGATGTTCCGATGAAGCGTATGGAATCGCTTTCTCAAGATACATGATTGCCGCGTTCAAATCGTTTGCATATACGCCCGGTTCTACCCCATCCCCTCCTGCGCGCCAAATCTTTTCAGTAAGCTTGCCGTTTTCTTTGACAACTTTCGAGTTGAGCGGATACTTCTCATTGTTCTTCGCCCACTTCTCAACTTCTTTATACATAAGATTACTGCTATAAAAATTTACCGCGCTGTTTTTAATCCAATCGTCGCCGGGGGTTTTGTTGGTAAGCATCGGCTGATGGGCGGCATCAAAAATAATCGGCTTCAACCGTTCAAGTACCTGAGCAGTTGATTCGGTTTCTGTTTTGAACTGCGCTCCGTTTTTCTCTGCTATTTCCACCGCGCCGCGAAATTCTTCATACGTACACTCCGGCACAAATTTTTTGGAAGTTAGGTTATCGTAAAATCCGTTGTTGAGCCAAAAAAGCTTCAGGTATATTGTGATTTTTTCCAGCACAACTGCATCTATCCCATTGGAATGGGTGTAAATCTGCTCGAGTATGTCACGCACCTCAAGTGCGTTAGGATGATGCTGGTCAATTGCAATATCCCGTGCCGCAATGCTGGCAAGGTATAAATAGTAAGAGAAAATTTTCTCTTGTTGTGAGAGCTGCTCAAATCCATCTGCATACGTTTGCACCACCCGCGCCGGACCGACGCGTTCCAGCGAGTATTTTCGTTCTTCCTGTTTCGGTGGTTGTTGAGTGGTTGAGGTAGTTGATTTCTTCGAGCATCCTGAAAAGAGCATAGCCAATATAATTGTGATGAGAATGGAAAGTTTGGTAAGCATAAGATATTTAAGGTTGTTAAAAAAGTGTTGTAAAATAGGGAAAATGAAGAGAAAAAGCAAAGCCGGAAATCTGAAGCGATCGAGAGTTGATAATGTTGAAATCAAGTAGGGGCGAGGTTACCACGCCCCTACGAGGTGGAATTAATCAATCCCAACCTCTACCTCAACCACCTCAAACGCACGCTTCAAATCCATCGGATGCATCTTCACCAAAAACCCACGCTTGCCTCCATTGATACAAATGTACGGCAGCGCAAAGATACTTGACTCGACATAAACATCAAGCCGCCGTTTTGTGCCAAAAGGACTTGTGCCGCCAACAACATAGCCCGTAAATTTCGTTACCTCCGCCTCGCTGCACATCGTTATTTGCTTCACACCCATGGTACGCGCAAGCTGTTTCATAGAAACCTCCCTATCGCCGTGCATAAGAATAATAAACGGCTCTCCCTCATCGGTTTTCATCACAATTGTTTTAATGATTTGCTTCTCCGGCACATTCAACTCCTCCGACGAGCGTTTTGTGCCTCCATGCTCCTCATAAGCATAAAGCATCGGCTCAAACGAGATATTCTTCTCGCGCAAGAAGCGGATTGCGGTGGTGATGGGGTAAGACATGGGGGAAGATAAGGATTTTTTTCTTTTCTACTGAATATTTCCTCCTTTCCCCTTTTTTCCCTAAATTACAGGTGTAACAAAGTGCGACTCACTTGTTCTTGAGGGATAAAACATATCCATTTACAACCATTTTGCATTTCAAGTAAAGTGAGTCGCACTTACCACAATCTTGAATCAGGAAAAAAAATTATGTCTCTCAACTCATATCAAACAAAGAAATCATTATCAGTCGGTGGGAAAACCTACTCCGTTTACTCACTTCAATTATTAGAAAAGAATAGTTCAAAAAAATTATCGCATCTGCCAATCTCCCTCAAAATTTTGCTTGAAAATCTCTTACGACATGAAGACGGGCGTTCCGTCCGCAAGCAGGATATTGAGGCGTTATTGAATTGGAACCCAACGGCAACACCGGACAAAGAAATCTCCTTCATGCCGGCGCGAGTGCTTTTGCAGGATTTTACAGGCGTGCCATGCGTTGTTGACCTCGCCGTAATGCGTGACGCGATGGTAAAAATGGGCGGCGACCCGAACAAAATCAATCCCTTGCAGCCTGTTGATTTGGTAATTGACCACTCGGTACAGGTAGATGAGTATGGAACTCCCTTCGCCTTTGAGCGCAACGCAGAGCTTGAGTTTGAGCGAAATAAAGAACGGTACGCCTTTCTCCGGTGGGGACAACAGGCATTTTCCAATTTCCGCGTTGTGCCTCCCGATACGGGAATCGTGCATCAGGTAAACCTGGAATACTTAGCGAAAGTTGTCTTCACAAAGGAAGAAAACGGAGAAACCTATGCTTACCCCGATACATTAGTCGGCACAGACTCCCACACAACGATGATTAACGGACTTGGCGTGCTGGGCTGGGGAGTTGGCGGCATAGAGGCAGAAGCCGCAATGCTTGGACAGCCGTGCGCAATGCTGATACCGCAAGTGGTCGGCTTTAGGTTGTATGGCAAGCTGCCCGCCGGCGCGACTGCAACTGATGCTGTTTTGACCGCGACACAAATGCTTCGCAAGAAAGGCGTTGTCGGAAAGTTTGTCGAGTTCTATGGAGAAGGATTGGCATCGCTAAGCCTTGCCGATAGAGCAACCATAGCCAATATGGCTCCCGAATACGGAGCCACAATGGGTTTCTTCCCTCCTGATACAGAAACATTAAACTATATGCGCTTATCCGGGAGAAGTGAAGAATTAATTGCACTTGTGGAAGCATACTATCGGGAGCAAGGAATATTCCATGATAAAAATGCTCCCACACCTATTTTTTCTGATACCTTAGAGCTTGACCTCGCTACGGTTGAGCCAAGCCTTGCCGGTCCAAAACGTCCGCAGGATAGAGTCAGTCTTTCGACTGCGAGAAAATCATATCGTAAATCAGTCGTGGATTACATTACATCGAAAGGACAAA
>SCUC01000301.1 GCA_004322375.1 Bacteroidota bacterium | reverse complement strand
GCAAAATGATCGCGTTGTTTTTGGTAGGAAATCTCTCCCGTTATTTCTCTTCTTAACAATCCTACTCTAAAAAAATCTGCATCGTCTATGTCTGTCATTTCAAGGATTGCTTTTGTGCATATTCCAGCTTCGTTAATCCTTACTTCATCCAAAGTTGAGCGTAAAAAATCTTTAAAATGAGAGTAATCTGTATCATTCATCCTTGGATTTTCAGATTGACCTTTGTGAGCCTCTATAAAGTCATTGTCGGTATTGATAAATTTTTCAAGTGTATCTATTAAACTGGGATTTGCCATGAATAATCTTTGTAGGTATGGTATTTTTATGAGAGCAGCACTTCAAAATATAATCTTGAAGCACTACAACTTCTCCCATTCTTCCTTTGTGATGCCTGCCTGTTCGAGAAGCCTTCGTAATAGGCCTTTACTAATATCTTGAACGTGAGGATTGGGAAGGATAAGTCTTTGCTGGTTCCGAATCATGAATTCATGTTTGCCTCCAGAGTAAGGTCCTTCAAAACCTCCCTCCCTGAGATAATAAATGAGGTCTCGCCTTTTTACAGGACCGAATGAAGGCATCAGTTTACTTCTTGTTCAATATTCAATGTGATGCCGTTTATTTCAGGAAGAGTGTGTCCTAAGCGCAAACCGAGCAATAACCAATCTTCAAGCGCGCTTTGTAATTCTTCACGACATTCCTCAAGTGTTTTTTCTTTTGCCCAAACGCCATCAAAACCTGGAATACGACCATAATACGCGCCATCTTCCTCCATGATTTCATAGTGAGCGCGATGCATCGCAGCCTGAATATAACTTGTAAGCATAATGTTCTTTTTTATCAATATATTCAAATCATAGAGGAATATCAATATTTACAACTTGTAGTGTTGAGTAAAGAACGCAGATGGTAGTATGTTCCTTTGCAATCTAAAAATCATCACCCACCGCCCACTGCTCACCGCCCAACGCTCAATCCTCCTCCTTCGCCCTCATCGTATCCCACAACGCGTAAGCGAAAAGACCAACGAACGCAATTAACCCGACAATTTCTCCCGGATGAGATTCTGCCCACGTTGCAGCGTACATTGTTTCTCCCCAATCTTTCTTGAAGAAGCGAAGCAGGGCATTAAGCACTCCAAAGAGCGAGCCGCCTGCAATAAAACCGGACGCTATTAATGTTCCACGCGAGAATCGAGCGTTGTTGAGCTTTTCATTTTTTGTGCGGGTTGTTACCCACCATGCGACAATGCCGCCCAGCACTAGAGGCGTATTTAATTCTTGCGGGAGATACATGCCGAGCGCAAATGCTAATGGAGATATTCCTACCATGACAAGGATGAGAGAAATCATCGCGCCGACAAGATACAGCACCCACGGGGCTTCAACATTCGACATTAACGGTTGAATGATTGCCGCCATCGCGTTCGCCTGTGGAGCGGGCATCGCTCGTGAGTCTTTGAATCCAAACGTTTCATTGAGAATATAAATCACTGCCGCAGTAGAGGCGGCGGCAAGAAGTATCCCGACGAATTTCCACGACTCCTGCTTTTTGGGTGTAGAGCCGAGCCAGTAACCAACTTTCAAATCGGTAATGAATCCGCCCGCGACAGAAAGCGCAGTGCAAACAACTCCGCCGATGAGCAACGCGCTTACCATACCGGTTGAACCGCTCAATCCCATTCGCACAAGGATGAAGGAGGAAAGAATGAGCGTCATCAACGTCATGCCGGAAACGGGATTATTACCCGTAATTGCAATCGCATTTGCCGCGACCGTTGTGAACAAAAACGAAACAACCAGTACAATTAACACTCCGCCAAGCGCGTGCCCGGCATTTCCCACAACGTCGCCATAGAAGAACGCAAAGGCAAGCACTGCCGTAAGCAGCAAGCCCATAACGACATACGACATTTTAAGGTCTGTTTGCCACCGGATGTCCGATTGTGCGTTCGCTCCGCCTTTTCCAATTTCCTTTGTAGCGAGTGAAACTGCGCCGGCAATAATTTTTCTCGACCGGATGATGCCGATGACTCCAGCCATGGCAATTCCCCCGATTCCGATTTGACGGACATACGAGCGGAAAATTTCTTCCGCGCTCATTGCGGATATGAGCTTTGTTGCAGTTGCACCCAGAGGCGAAGCAAGCCCGTCTCCAACCCATGAAACAAGCGGCACAAGCACGAACCATGAAAGAAATGAACCGGCTGCAATAATTGCTGAATATTTCAAACCGACAATATAGCCAAGCCCGAAAATCATAGCTGAAATATTGAGCTTTGCTACAATTTTTAATTTATCGGCAAGCTCAGCGCCCCACCCGATCATGCGCGTAGAAATCACCTCCGACCATGCGCCGAACGCGCTAAAAGCAAAATCGAACAAACCGCCGATGAATCCGCTAATCACCAAAACTTTTGCCTGCGCGCCTCCTTTTTCTCCGGCAACGAGAATTTCCGTTGTTGCCGTTGCTTCGGGGAAGGGAAGCTTTCCGTGCATATCCCGCACGAAGTATTTTCTAAACGGTATCAGGAACAGGATTCCGAGAAACCCGCCGAGAGACGAAGCTGCGAACATCTGGAAAAAATTCGCTGGCAGGTCAAGAATATACAACGCGGGGATGGTGAAAATCGCGCCGGCAACAACCACTCCCGAAGCAGCCCCGATGGACTGAATCATGACGTTTTGCCCCATCGCGTTTTTCTTCTTGAACAGCGTCGAGATTCCGACGGCAAGAATTGCGATTGGGATTGCAGCCTCGAATACCTGTCCTATTTTCAATCCTGAGTAAGCAGCCGCGGCAGAGAACAGCACCGCCATCACTAATCCCCAGCCGACAGACCAAGGGGTGATTTCGGTTTGGGGCTGGGTGGGGTCCATTATCGGGCGGTAGGTTTCACCCTGCTTGAGTTCTTTGTACGCGTTATCGGGTAAGCCGGTTGGAGTTGACGATATGTGTTCCATAATAAACTATTTTTTATTTCATGGTTAGTGGGTTTAGTTTGTACGTTGTACTTGGTTCTTTGTACTTTGTGCGTTGTTATTAGTCATTTGTCATTCGTCATTAGGTAGTTATGTAGGTAATGTACTATCTGACAAATTGCATGACACTATTCGTTGGTACGAATCCGTTAAGGTAAGAAGACTCATTGATAATTCAAAGGAGCGCGCTAAAAAAGTGTGTAAATAAAAGGCGCGAGGGCGGAGCCTTCCGTAAGGACAACGACCAACCCTAATAGTACCAGAATAAAAATGATGGGAGCAAGCCACCATTTTTTTCTCACCTTCATAAATGCCCAAAGCTCTCCCATGATGGAGAAGCGAGATTTTAGTTTTTCGAGGAATTTCATAGTTTGTTCTTTGTACTTAGTTCTTCGTTCTTTGTTTGTTTTCTCTTTACTAACTACTCACCACTCACAATTTCAATCAAGTTGAAACTCCTCCTGCCAATTTGTATCTGCTGTTAAGGGTTTCATCTCTTTCTTGTCAAGGATAAATGAGCCAAGCACGAGATAATCCATTTCAGTTCTCATAAAACATTTATATGCATCCTGCGGTGTGCAGACAATCGGTTCGCCGCGCACGTTGAACGAGGTGTTAATGATAATCGGGCAGTTAGTGAGCTGCTCGAATGTCTTGATTAAATCATAATACAACGGGTGAGAATTTCGGTTGATGGTTTGCAGCCGCGCGGAGCCATCCACATGAGTTATTGCCGGCACAATGCGCTTATCTTCCCGTACCTGCGCCACGAGAAGCATATAGGGGCTTGGTTTATCAAGTTCAAA
>SCUC01000300.1 GCA_004322375.1 Bacteroidota bacterium | reverse complement strand
CTCCCGTCGTGCCGCTGCCGGCAAAGGGATCAACAATATAATCTCCCGGATTCGTATAATAATACAAGGCATTAGCGGCAATCTGTCCCGGCAGCCTGCCTTTGGTGTTTGGCTTGCCAAACCGCGGATCGGGTGTATCGAATGACCATACATTCTTCTCTCGTAAATCGAAACCGTATTTTGTTCGCTCGTCAATTCGTCGCGCCTGCTCGTCGTCCCGGATTTTCTTTCGCAAATCGGAGATTGTCCATTTGTTATCGAACGCCATTTTCTCATACTGGTCGCGCTTTCTCGATTCGCTTACCTTTGTAGCAAGCTCGAAGTAAAACACTTCTGCGAGAGGACGCTTCTTCGCATCAGGGTAATAAGAATAATATTGCTGGCATTGCTTGAGAACGGAAAAAGGAAATTTCGCGCCCGGATGCGAAGATATCATTTTCATCACCTGTTCTTCGAACATGCCCTGCTTTCGCGCGGCAGGCATTACTTTGTCAACGAGAAATCTTCCTAAATCCCAATAATTATCTACGTTAAAGGAGTTCAGCTCTTTAACAAGGTCCGCAATAGCAACGGGCTTGGGTTCAGCTTTAAGCGCCGGCTTGCTCGCAGGTTTGCTCATAGGCTTTTTCGCTATAGTTTTTTTAGAAATTGTCTTTGCCATAGTAAGGGACCTTTAGAAAAAATAGAATTAACGAATCGAAGTTACGAAGGAAATGGTTGAATACTGTGAATATAGAAAACACATTTTAAAAAATCAAAAAGACGACATCATTTGTCGCCCGATAAAGCTGACAAAATCCTCTCCGCCGTCAACATGGATGGTATTACCGGACATGAAATGCGTCTCATCCTGAGCGAATAACGCGATAACTTTGGCAACATCTTCAGGAGTTGTTGCACGGCTCTGCGGATTCTTGGCAATGGCAACGTCAATCATATCTGCCGAACCGGGAATTTTCCGTAACGCGGGTGTATCGGTAACGCCCGCAAGAATGGAATTTGCCGTTATTTTATGCCTGCCTAATTCCATTGCGAGTTGCCGGATATGCGATTCGAGCGAAGCCTTTGCAGCGGAAACAGCGCCGTAGTACGGCAATACCGCATGACTGCCGGAGCTTGTCATGGCGAAAATTCTCCCCCCCGGTTTTATCAATCCACGTATAAACGCGCCCTGAGTCCAATATACAAGCGAGTGAGCCATAACATCCAACGTCATCTCCATTTGTGCCTGCGTTACCATATCGTTAGGCGTTTTCCCCACATAGGGCTTTAACGTTCCAAACGCGAGCGAATGGAGCAGAACCCGGATTGTTGCTTCAGGATCAGTAGCAAACTGTTCTTTGATAGTATCAAGAGTCTCGTTTCTCCGTTCCTGGTCGGAAGCATTGACATTAAAAAATGTCACTTTCACGCCCGTGGACTTGATTTCGTTGAGGACACGCTCGACATTCGGCATGGTTGCCACCCTGTCGAAATGAATACCAAAGATGTTCATCCCGCGACGTGCCAATTCGATTGCCGTAGCTCCGCCAAATCCGCTCGATGCGCCTAAAATGAGCGCCCATTGATGTTCAGTAAATATTCGTGCCATAGTCAGTTAGACAGTATATATTGATAAGAAACAAATAAATGATGGGCAAAGATGGGAAATTTTCTAAAGAAAAGCAACACTGCATGGAAAAATTACAAAAATCAAAAAACAAATCTCAAATAATAATCAATCATCAAGTAGCAAGTTCATGGCCATTGTGATCTGGAATTTATTTGGGATTTGAGATTTGTATTTTGGAATTTATTCAACGGTTACGCTCTTTGCCAAATTCCTCGGTTGGTCAACGTTGCAGCCTCTAGCGACTGCCATATAATAGGCTAATAGCTGCAACGGAATGACATTAACAATAGGTCCAAAATAGCTGTATGTGCGAGGCACGCGGATAACAAAATCTGCAATATGCTCAACCTCGGTGTCATCTTCGTTGGCAATGGCAATGATTCGCCCCTTCCGTGCTTTTACCTCCTGCATATTACTCAGCACTTTTTCATAAATCGCATCTTTAGGCACAATAAATACTACAGGCATATTTTCATCTATGAGCGCAATCGGACCATGCTTCATCTCCGCAGCAGGGTACCCTTCCGCATGGATGTAAGAAATTTCTTTCAGCTTCAGAGCGCCTTCCAGCGCGGTGGGGAAATTGCTGCCTCTGCCTAAATACAAAAAGTTCTTTACATCCTTAAATTCTTCGACAATATATTTGATTTGCGCTTCGTGTGAGAACACTTTTTTAACTTTATCGGGTATAGATGCCAGGTCGGCGGCAAGCGCTTTCCCGACTTCCTGAGAAAGCCGTCCCCTTTTTCTTCCGAGAAGCAATGCTATCTGCCCAAGCACGGCAAGCTGAGAAGTGAATGCTTTGGTAGAAGCGACGCCGATTTCCGGTCCCGCGTGGATATATACACCCGCTTCAGTTCCCCTCGCAATCGTGCTGCCAACAACGTTGACAATGCCAAGAACAGTCGCGCCTTTGCGCTTTGCTTCCTTTAAAGCTGCCATCGTGTCGGCAGTCTCACCGCTCTGGCTAATCACGAAAACAATATCAGTAGGCTGGAGAACGGGATTGCGATAACGAAACTCTGATGCGTAATCAACTTCAACGGGAATGTGCGCAAGCTGCTCAATCATTATTTTGCCGACAAGCGCAGCATGCCACGAGGTGCCACAGGCAGTGAGTAGGATGCGGTTCGTGTTGACCAGCTTTTCCATGACAGGCTCCAGACCGCCAAGCTTCACAGTTCCATCATTGACCAATAACCTTCCTCGCAGGGAGTTTTGGATAGAATCCGGCTGCTCGTGAATTTCCTTCAGCATGAAATGCTCGTAGCCTCCCTTTTCCAATTCTTCAAGGTCGTAGGTAATTTCATCAACCTGCTTAATGATTTCCTCGTCGTGGATTGTTTTTGTAACGACTGAATTACGTGTCAGGCAAGCCACCTCTCCATCTTCCAGATACATGACGTGCCGTGTATGCTCGATAAGGGCGGCGGCATCGGATGCGACAAGGTTCTCGCCGTCTCCCCTGCCGATAATAATCGGGCTTCCTTTTCTTGCCGCGATGATTTTATCCGGTTCACGCGTAGAAATGACGAGAATTCCGTATGCTCCTTCGACTTCCAGCAGCGCAAGACGGACAGCTGTAAATAAATCGTTGCATCGTTTGTACATTTCTTCAATAAGATGCACAAGCACTTCCGTATCAGTTACTGTGCGTATGGTGTGTCCGACCTGTTGCAGCTTTTTCTTGAGCGTTGTGTAGTTTTCAATGATGCCATTGTGGATAATGGCAATCTCGTTGTTGCAATCCCAATGAGGATGCGCGTTTACGTCGTTCGGTTCGCCATGGGTTGCCCAGCGCGTATGCCCGATTCCCAGCTGAGCTTCGAGATGTTCGTTTCCGATAAGATTGACCAGGTCTGAGACTTTCCCCGCTTTTTTTCTAATGGTAAGCCCGCCATCAATAAGCGCGACTCCCGCTGAATCGTACCCGCGATACTCGAGACGACGTAAACCTTCAAGAATAAGAGGAAGTGAATTTTTTTGACCGATATAACCGACGATGCCGCACATGTTTTATATTTCTGAATGCTGATTACTGAATGCTGATTTGATGTATCCGTTGGAATCTCCCTCAAATTAACATTACCAACGCTAATACCTAATGACCAATTACCAATAACAGATAACGAATAACATCTGCAAGGGATGAATTCGTTCCGATGAAACTTCAAAAGATGTAGGGTTATTCGGGCGCGGTCATTCCGTATTGCGCCCATTCTTCTTTTGAAGGTCCGTAAACACCGGGGACGTTCAAGCCTGCCTGACGCATTAACACCGTCATTTGCGCGCGATGATGAATTTGATGTTTTACGAGCGCGCCAAGGGTAATTCCTTTTGTCCATTTCTCGCCATACATTTCAATCTCGTCAAGAAGCGCGTTATCGCTCCATTGTTTCTGTACTGCTTCCGCAAGAGCCTTCGCGGCTTTATCGTACGATTCCGCAATCTGTGTTACGGATTTTGGCATCGGGGCATCTTCTTTGGGAGCATCAAACGATAAGCCAGCTTTTCCCATCATTTCTCCGACTGTGAGTGTGATATGCCACGCCAGAAATCCCAGCGACCTGCCATCCGGCGTTACCCTTTGTGAAAGCGAAGTCTCAGTAAGCGCTTTAAACATTTTCGATGTGCTCTCGCGTTCATAGCTCCATTCTTTTGTGAAATCTTCAATTTTGCGGTACATAGTTTCTATTTCCTAAATTTTTTTTTCAAATAAATTTTGTTTGAGAAGGTAAGGATTATTGGAGTGAATAGCAAAGAGAGGTTTTGGTTTTTGGTTCGGGGTTTACATCCAGACTACACTTATGGAATACCCCCTCCGTAAAAAATGA
>SCUC01000299.1 GCA_004322375.1 Bacteroidota bacterium | reverse complement strand
GTGTGCTTGTCCAATGTACAGTGTGCAGTTGCTCATGCGCGCTGAAAGGAAAAAGGTTAGTCAATAAAGTAAGAATGATTCTTCGATTGAATCGTTCCTTACATCCAGGCGTTACACATTTAGAGTAACAATGCAGCGCCATGTCAAGAACAGAAGGAATAATGATAAGAATGTCGCCTTTAGCGGGTAATGTATTAAATCAACAGGAAAAAGTCAATAGAGATTAAAAAAATATTTCTTTTTTAACAAACAGTCATTGTTTGTTTTTTAAGCCTTTTTCAGGCGTAAAGGAAATATTCTATTGTACCCCTGCGACGGGTCTTCCGAAAAATATACTTAATATCACTCCATTTTAACTATTATCACGGCTAGCCGACATTCCTTAACTTATAGTACGGACATAAAAACCTCTCATTCCGTGATATTGGAATTTTTTTCAAGGTACTTCTAAAAACTCGATATTGTCATTCCCTTCTCTACGAAACTGTTCAGAAAGTACCCTTTTTTACATTCTTAACTATCGAAAATGGCTCATAATTGAAGATTATTTTTCTACAAAACAATAAGAACCTCATAACCCTTTTTTCGTCTGTCATTCCTCTATGAAACAGTTCGAAAAGTACCCTTTGCAGTCATTCTAAACGGAGCGAAGCGGAGTGAATCCGCCTCAGGCGGAGAAATCTTCAAAACTGCACTATCTTGAGGGTGCGGAGATTCTTCGTCCGCCGCGGTAGACTCAGAATGACAAACCGCGAGGGTTTTCGGACAGTTTCTAAGAGCCGTAGGCTTGAATCCTGCTATGCCTGCGGCAGGCAAGCGGGAAACACACGTGGTTGGTGTTGGTTGAAGTGAAAGACTATGTCTTTTGATTGTATGCTTACGTTCTATCTAACCAATCTAACAACCCATTGATAAACGTTAGCGGATGAGGGGGGCAACCGGGAATGAAAAGGGAAATATTGTTTTCTTCAAGAAATTTTCTTCTTAGCTGCAGTGAGTTTTGGAATATGCCTGCCGATATTGCGCACGCACCGACAAGAATTATTATTTTCGGATTCGGGACAGCTACATAACAACTCTCCATTGCTTGAGCCATGTTTTGTGTTATCGGTCCGGTAATAACAACGCCATCTGCATGGCGAGGCGAGGCGACAAACTCAATTCCGTATCGGCCCATATCGAAGTTTACATTGCTCAATGCGTTCAGTTCAAGTTCACAGCCGTTACATCCTCCGGCAGATATTTGTCGTAGCTTGAGTGATGTTCCAAAATAGTTTCTAATCTTTCCTGATGCTTTTTCCGGAGAGATCGTTTGTGTTTCTTTGGTAACAACCAATTTCTCCCTGCTATCAGCAGCTATATGATAATTGTTTGTGAAATGAATTATTTTTTCCGGACAGGCTTCCTCACAGAGAGGACAGAAAACACACAATCCTAAATCAATTCGTACGGGGTCAAGTTGAATTGCATT
Organism: Bacteroidota bacterium; assembly: GCA_004322375.1. Lineage (GTDB taxonomy): Bacteria > Bacteroidota > Ignavibacteria > UBA10030 > SZUA-254 > FW602-bin19. The sequence goes on along the minus strand of SCUC01000299.1, from coordinate 1,650 downwards.
CGTTGGGCAAACCTCTGCGCATTTGGTACAACCATCGGGGCAAGGTTTGTCTGCTATAGTCGGGAGCCCGCGAAATAGCGCCGGCAGGGATGCGTTTCTCACATCGTGAATTACCGGGTCTCCTTGTAATATTCTAAGCTTTAATGCGTCTAACATTATTGTTTTCTTTTTTGCCCGTATCTATCTATTACAAATCGTGACCGGCATACGACAAGTCAAAACTTTTGTTGCATAAAGGGAAATCTGAAATCGCGGTTCCCCGTAGCGCCAAGCTCAATCCGTACCAATTATTGAATGATGGGTCTTTGATTTTGTACTGAATAATATTTCCACTCTTGTCTGTGATAACAACGTGGACGATTTCTCCACGCCACCCTTCAACCATTGAAACTACGCCGGCGCTTAATGCGACAGTTTCACCGTTCACGATAAGTTCTCCGTCGGGAAGATTGTTAAGCTGTTCCTCGATAAAACGGAGAGATTCGTCAATATCTAAAGCGCGAAGACGGGCGCGGGCAAAAACATCACCGGTTTGAAGAGTGATGAGGGAAACAGGAAAGTAGCGATACGCTCCATAGGGGAAATGTACGCGTATATCTATCTCGACACCGGATGAACGCCCTGCAATTCCAACTAATCCGATTTGATGAGAAAATTCTTTCGATACAGTTCCGGTATGCTCAAATCTTGTCAACGCGCCTGTGGAAGAGAAAAGAAAATCATTAATAATTGCAATGTCATGGTTGACTGTTTGTAAGTTACTGATGACTTGTTTAATGCTCTCATCGTTAAAATCGAATCGGACTCCGCCATGAACAAACAACCCGCGTCCAAATCGAGAACCACACAATGCCGCGATGCTGTTGATGACAAGGGTACGCAACCTACCGTATGACGATGCAACAATTGCCAACCCGATATCATTCGCAACTCCACCAAGCCCTGATATGTGCATCGCAATTCGTTCTAGCTCCTCGGCAATCGAACGAATCACCTGAGCGCGCAAGCTTATTTGTGTATTGGTCAAACTTTCTATCGCGCTGCAGTGAGCGTATGTATGACCGATAACGGTATCGCCTGCAATTGATTCGGATAACATCATTCTCTTGTTTGGAGTTGAGTTCAGCATCAACGATTCTACACCGCGATGTTGATACCCCAACTGTATTTCGAGATGATACACCAATTCGCCGTGGCACTGAAACCTGAAATGTCCCGGTTCAATGACCCCGGCATGAATCGGACCGACGGCAACTTCGTGAACTTCTTCTCCCTCGAGCTTATACATTTGATATGGCGTGTCTCCAAGGATGAGATGTTGGTTTCTTACCGGTCGAAACCAGGGATGGTTGTTCGGTACGTATCCGTAATTTTCTGCAAGTTCACATTCAAAATAATTTGTCTGGGGGAATTGGTTGGCAAAACTTTCAAATTCTAATTTGTCTTTTGAAAAATCTCCACCAACAATAGAAAGCGAAGAGGTCAATGAGTCAGCCAGAATTGAAATAATTTTACGAGGATTGGTTTTATCAATGGGGAACATGCCAATCATTCTTAATCCGCTTGATAGTCCCTTCAACACAGAGTCTCGGAAGTTGTTCTTTTCCAAAAATGTAATTTCCTCCAAACGGAACGGTTGGTTATTTTGCA